>DASQAU010000304.1:0-3309 GCA_035635595.1 Candidatus Eiseniibacteriota bacterium | reverse complement strand
GGCATCATGGCCATCGATGCGATGATCCCGATCGGCCGCGGCCAGCGCGAATTGATCATCGGCGACCGCGCGACCGGCAAGACGACCATCTGCATCGACACGATCATCAGCCAGTCCCGGCTCAATCGAGCGGCTGAGGCGGCCGGCGACACGGCGCAACGGCCCGTCTACTGCATCTACGTCGCGATCGCTCAGAAGCAGTCCACCGTGGCCCGGGTGATCGCGGTCCTCGAAGAAGCCGGCGCGATGCCGTACACCATCATCGTCAACTCCCCGGCCTCGGATTCGGCCGCCAACCAGTACCTCGTGCCGTTTGCCGGGGCGGCGATGGGCGAGTGGTTCATGGACAACGGCATGGATGCGCTGATCGTGTATGACGACCTGTCCAAGCACGCGGTGGCGTACCGGCAGGTGTCACTGGTGCTGAAGCGGCCTTCGGGCCGGGAGGCCTATCCCGGCGACGTGTTCTACCTGCACAGCCGACTGCTCGAACGAGCCGCGCGGGTCGGCGAGAAGTATGGTAACGGGTCGCTGACCGCCCTGCCGATCATCGAAACGCAGGCGGGCGACGTCTCGGCGTACATCCCGACCAACGTCATCTCGATCACCGACGGGCAGATCTATCTCGAGACGGACCTGTTCTATCAGGGTGTGCGTCCGGCCATTTCGGTCGGCCTCTCGGTCTCGCGCGTGGGCTCGGCCGCGCAGGTCAAAGCCGTGAAACAGGTGGCCGGACAGCTCAAGGGCGACCTGGCCCAGTTCCGGGAGCTGGCGGTGTTCGCGCAATTCGGCTCGCACCTCGACGCGAAGACGCAGGCGCAGATCGACCGCGGCAAGCGCATCATGGAAGTCTTCAAGCAGCCGCAGTACAGCCCCATCCCCGTTGAGGTGCAGGTGGCCGTCATCTGGGCCGTCCAGAACGGGTACGTGGATCAAGTGCCGGTCGAGCGAGTCAAGGAGTTTCAAACCAAGCTCACCGAATTCCTCACCACGCGGAAAGCCGAGCTGCTCGCGAGGATCGCGAAGGAAAAGGCGCTCAGCGACAGCGTGAAGGCCGAGCTGAAGACCATCGCCGACGAATTCAAGCAGTTGTGGAAGTGAACACGGAAGCGACCCGGTATGCCGAGCTCTCGAGACATCCGCCGGCGCATCAAGTCAGTCACCAGCACGGCGCAGATCACCCGTGCGATGCAGATGGTGGCGGCCTCGAAGATGGGTCGAGCGCAGGAAGCCGCGCTCACGGCGCGGCCCTTCGCCCAGCTTTTGTATCGCATCCAGCGCCAGGCGACCACTCACGCCGGGGACTTCACCCATCCGCTGCTCGAGGTGCGGCCGGTCCGCAAGCGCGCCGTGATCCTGTTCGGCACCGACAAGGGGCTGTGCGGCGCCCTCAACAGCAACGTGTTTCGGCTGGCCGTCGAATTCGATCCCGCGACGACCCGGTTCATCGCAGTCGGGAAGCGGGCGGCCCAGTTCGTGGCCTTGACCGGCCGGCAGCTGGTGGCGGAGTTCAGCTTCAGTGACGCGCCGCAGTTCGACGAGGCGCGTCCGATCGCCACGCTGGCCCGTGACCTCTACTTGAAGGGCGAAGTGGACCAGGTCCAGGTTGTCGCGACGCGGTTCATCAACACGTTGACCCAGCAGGCCGGTGTGTTCGAGTTCCTACCGATCGGCGAGATCAAGGCACTGAAGATTCCAGGCGCGCAACCCGCCGAGCACCTCGACGCCGACGTGACCCAGTTCCTCTTCGAATCGAGCGCCGGGGAGGTGCTCGGTTATCTCTTCGGACACTACCTCAACATTTACGTGTACTTCGTCATGCTCGAGGCCAGCGCGAGCGAGCAAAGCGCCCGCATGGTGGCGATGAAGAACGCCACGGATAACGCCACCAGGCTGATCGGAGACCTCACGCTCGGATACAACCATCTGCGTCAGGGCAACATCACCAAGGAGCTGCTGGAGATTGCCGGTGGCCAGCTCGGCAACGACTAGCGTCCGGGAGCGAATACTGGGGCGAACATGAACAAAGGCAAAATCGTTCAGGTGGTCGGCCCGGTCGTGGATGTGGCATTCACCGACTCACTGCCCGGCATCTACCACGCGCTGACCGTTGACTACAAAACCCAGGGCCAGCCCGTCCACGTGACCCTCGAGGTGCAGCAACACCTCGCCGACAACTGGGTCCGGACCGTCGCCATGTCCGGCACGGAGGGTCTCAAACGCGGGTACGAGGTCGTCGACACCGGCGCGCCCATCTGCGTGCCCGTGGGTGACGGGGTGATGGGGCGCGTGTTCGACGTGTGCGGCAACCCGGTCGACGAGCGCGGACCGGTCAAGGCAGAGAAGTTCTATCCGATCCACCGCCCGGCGCCTCAGCTCGTGGACCAATCCACGTCCCCCGAGCTGCTGGCCACCGGTATCAAGGTCATCGATTTGATCTGCCCGTTCCTGAAGGGCGGGAAGGTCGGCGCGTTCGGCGGAGCCGGCGTGGGCAAGACCGTCGTCATCATGGAGCTGATCAACAACATCGCCAAGCTCCACGGCGGGGTTTCGGTGTTCGCCGGCGTCGGCGAGCGCACCCGGGAAGGCGGAGATTTCTACAAGGAAATGTCCGAGGCGGGCGTCATCAAGCAGGATGAGCTCGGCGCGTCGAAGATCGCCCTCGTCTACGGTCAGATGAATGAACCACCTGGCGCTCGCCTGCGTGTGGCCCTGGCCGGCCTTGCGATCACCGAATACTTCCGCGACGAGAAGAACCAGGATGTCCTGCTGTTCATCGACAACATCTTTCGCTTTTCTCAAGCCGGTTCCGAAGTGTCAGCATTGCTTGGCCGCACCGCCAGCGCCGTCGGATACCAGCCCACCCTCGCCTCGGAGATGGGTGCGCTTCAGGAGCGCATCACCTCGACCAAGAAGGGCTCGATCACGTCATTTCAGGCCGTGTACGTCCCGGCCGACGATCTAACCGACCCGGCTCCGGCCACGACCTTTGCGCACCTCGACGCGACCCTCGTTCTCGATCGGGCGATTGCCGAGCTGGGGATCTATCCGGCGGTGGATCCTCTTGCCTCGACCTCCCGCGCCCTGGCGCCCGAGATCGTCGGCCAGGAGCATTACGATGTCGCTCGCGGGGTGCAGAAGGTCCTGCAGCGACTCAAGGACCTGCAGGACATCATTGCGATTCTCGGCGTGGACGAGCTGTCTCCCGAGGACAAGCTGACGGTCCAGCGTGCTCGCAAGATTCAACGCTTCTTGAGCCAGCCGTTCAGCGTCGCGCAGGTGTTCACCGGGCGGGAGGGCAAGCAAGTT
>DASQAU010000303.1:0-3787 GCA_035635595.1 Candidatus Eiseniibacteriota bacterium | reverse complement strand
AGATGTTGTGGCCAACCCCGGACAAGGGCGCAACATCATGCTAGGCTCTCCAAAATTCTCCTTTGGAGGGATGCAGTTTGCGGGAGTGCCTGGTGATCTACGTGGACGCCGCTCTCGACAAGAACGGCCGGGCCGGATGTGGCCTGGCCGTTTTCGTTAGGGGCCGCGCGGTGTATACGGAATCGTTCGGCTTTTCGCACTTAGGAGGGTCGGCTCAGCTCGAGGCGCACGTGTGCGCGGGCGCCCTCGATCTCGCCGCCGCGCGCTGGCCTTATCACCGCGTGATCGTGCGCACGGACTGCGCACCGGTCGTTCGCAGTCGAATGCCGTCCAGCGACAGTTTTCGCATCGCAGTTCATGAAGTTCGAGAGCGATGCAGGCGTGGCTGGCGCGTCGTCCGTTATGTGAGTCGTAAAGCGAATCCTGCACACGAACTTGCACGCGAAGGACTCAAGAGTCTTTCGAGACAACAGGTGCTCGTGGCCGCGTAAGCTAGGTTTTTCCGGCCAGCTTCTATAAGCAGGAGTCGCCATGACACCAGACGACACAGCGCAAGGTTCGGACGCCCCTGCCCGTCGCCGTCGGGGCCGAAAACCTGGCGCGGGAAGCACAACTCCCACCGGACGAACACGGCGGAGACGCCTCGGTGGTCCAGAGCTCACGCAGCAGCTGAACCAGATGGTCGCCGAGCTCATCAAAGAGAATCGCAAGTTGAAGCGTCAGGTCGTCAAGCTGACCGAGCTCGGATCGAAAGTGGCGAGCAGCACGGTGGATCGGACCCTTCGCACCATCCAGCGTCGCGTTCAAAAAGCGCTGACCGCGCCGGCGAAAAGGCGGCGCAGAAAATCAGCCGGCGCTGCGACTCCGCGCAAGAAAGCGGTCATTCGGAAGCGGCGAAAAGCGACCTAATTCACCTCCCACCTTGCGGGGAGGTCGGCGCGCCAGCGCCGGTGGGGGATTCAAGCGTGCAATCACGCTGGGTTCCTGGCGGCTGCAGCAGCGGCCTGCATCTGCCTGGCCGTTCGGTACGCATCGACGATGCTGAAGATCCAGAGCCCCCCGCCGCCCAGCTCCATCGGCACACCAACGGCCGCACCGATCACGGTGAGGTCGAGGTCGAAGCCGAAAAACTCCAGGCCTCCGATGCCAAGCAGATAAGCGAGGCCTTTCGCGTTGTGCCCGAGATAGAAATGGCCGCAGCCGGGGACGACTGCAAGCGCGGCCGCAACGAGCGGGTTCTTGCGGTGCGGTACGACAGTGCCCCGATAGCGCCCTGAAGCGGGAGAGCCGCAGCGGGGACACGGAGCGTTCGGATTGGTCAGCACGGCCCCACACGTACCGCAGAAGACGTCGGCTGCCATGACTCCAATATGCCCGTTTTTGCTAGCCTCGCAACGTGGATCTCGCATTCACCGCGGAAGAGGAAGCCTTCCGAGAAGAGGTCCGATCGTGGCTCGACTCGAACCTCCCCGCCGATTGGCGGCTCCGTGGCGTCGGTGGTTACCGCGAGGACGATGACACCGACCTGCAACGCCAGTGGCAGCGCCGCCTCAACGACGATGGGTGGCTGAAGCTGGCCTGGCCACGTGAGGCCGGGGGCCGCGCCGCCACGCCCGTCATGCAGGCCATCTACCAGGAGGAGATGGCGAAAGTCGCCGCGCCGATCATCCTCGGCCGCCTCGGGGTGAGCCTGCTGGCGCCGACGCTGCTGGTACACGGTTCGCAGTGGCAGAAGGACGCGTACGTCGACAAGATCCTCAGCGGCGAGCTGATCTTCTGCCAGGGGTTCAGCGAACCAGACGCCGGCAGTGACCTCGCCGGCCTGCGCACGCGCGCGGAACGTCGCGACGGTAAATGGCTGCTCAACGGCCAGAAGACCTGGTCGAGCGGCGCCCACTATGCAGACAAGAGCTTTCTTTTGGCTCGCACCGATCCGGGCGCGGAGGCGCATGGCGGCATCGGGTTCTTCCTGGTCGACATGCATCAGCCTGGCGTCGAGGTCCGGCGCATCCGCCAGATGACCGGTGGCGGCGAGTTCTGCGAGATCTTCCTGTCAGGCGCAGAGGTCGAAGATCGAGACCTTGTCGGCGAGACCGGCGCCGGCTGGAAGATCGCAATGACTGTGTTCGGGTTCGAGCGGGGCGGCCTCGCGCAGGCGGCTCGATTCGAACGTGCAGTTTCGGAGCTGGCCGCGCTCGCCCGTGACCGGGGAGCCGGCGGGGATGCGCGTGTGCGCCAGCAGGTTGCGCAGGCACAGATCGAGGCGCACGTGTTCAGGCTCATCGGGCTTCGCAATCTGACTCAGGCACAGCACGGCCATGCGCCTGGAGCAGAAGCGAGTCTCACCAAGCTCTACTGGAGCGAGATGGACAAGCGCATCCAGGAGACCGCGGTCGGTTTGCAGGGCCTGTACGGCGCCCTCGCCCCCGAGGAGCCGATGGCGATAGAGGATGGGCGCTGGCAGTATGGCTGGATGTGGGCGCAGGCGGAAACGATCTACGCCGGGTCGTCGGAGATCCAGCGCAACATCATCGCCGAGCGGGTGTTGGGGCTCCCTCGGGGACGGTGAGCGCCACCACTTCGGTCGTCGAGCGCCTGCGGGCCCGGATCGGGGTCGCGGCCCCACCCACCGAGGCGGCAGTCGAAGCGGGTCACCTCAAGCGTTTTGCCGAGGCGATCGGCGATGACAATCCGCGCTGGCAGAGCGAAGCTCCGCCGACATTCCTGGTCGCCCTTGCTCCCGTGTCGCTGCACCTGTCCGAGGCGGAGGAATATGGCAAGGGCTGGCTGAACGGTGGCAACCGGTTCGAGTACTTCGAGCCGGTGAAGGTCGGCGACCGGGTCACCGCCACGGGCAAGGTGGCCGACGTCTACGAGAAGACGGGCGCCAGCGGCAGCCTGCTCTTCATCATCTTCGAGACCGAATACGTGAACCAGCACGGGCGCACCGTCGCGAGGCTTCGCGGCACGGCGATCAGGCGATGAACCTGACTGTCGGCCAGGAGCTGCCCGAGCTGGTCAAGCACCCGACGACGCGACAGCTGGTCCAGTACGCGGGCGCGCAGGGAGACTTCTACGAGATCCACTACGACCAAGCCTATGCGCAGAGCGTGGCGCTGCCTGGTGTCATCCTGCATGGGCTCCTGAAGGCGGGCTTTCTCGGACAGCTCGTCACAGACTGGCTGGGCGATCGCGGACAGCTCAAGAACTTCGAGGTCAGCTATCGAGGAATCGACGTCCCGGGCCGGCCGTATCGCTGCCGCGGCCGCGTGACCAAGGTCGATGGCGATCAGGTCGAGCTGGAGGTTTGGGGTGAAGACCTTGACGGCCGGCGAACGACTGTCGGCAGCGCCACCGTGGAGATGAAGAGCTAGATGTTCTTGCTGATCGTCAAGTACATCCACATCCTGGCCGCGATCGTCGCTGTCGGCTTCAACATCAGCTACGTGGTGTGGATCGTGAGGGCGCGCAGGAACCCAGAGCACACCGCGTTTGCGCTGCACGGCATCAGGTTCCTCGACGAGCGCATCGCGAACCCCTCCTATGGAGTCCTGCTGATCACCGGAATCGCGATGGTCTTCCTGGCGGGGTACAAGCTCACGACGCTCTGGATTGACATCGCGCTTGTTCTCTTCGTCCTGCTTATCGTCGTGGCGGTTCGCTTCTACACACCTACGCTGCGCGCTCAGATCAAGCTCGTCGAGTCGGGCGACACGTCATCCGCCGAGTTCAATCGCCTGGCGCAGCGCGGCCAGGTTGCCGGTCAGGCCCTGGGTGTGATCGTGCT
>DASQAU010000302.1:0-9315 GCA_035635595.1 Candidatus Eiseniibacteriota bacterium | reverse complement strand
GCGGCCGCGTCAACCGCCGCCTGCAGCGCCCGACGGTCGAGGTAGGCGCGCCCACCGTCAATCGCGAGGCCCAGGAATCCGAACAGCACCACGAGGATCAGGGCGACGATGACGATGGCCTGCCCGCTGTCAGAACGCAGTTGAACGAAGGCCATCTCAATACTCCGTCGAGTAGATGGCCGCGGCCGTGATGATGATGTTGTTCCCTGTGAGCCTGCGGATGAGTGGCGTGAAGGGAACGAAGTTGTAGCGGATGGTGACCTGGAGCGGAGCGTGGTCGTGCGCCGGATTGGCTGCGCTGCAGGTGCCGTTGCCGAAGTTCCACATCTGGCCACCGGGTGCGTTTTGAAGCGTCGGAGACAGCGTCTCGACCGTGGCAGGAGGGTTTGGCTCGGTGATGTAGATCCACCCCTGGTTGGAAGGAGGGGCGGCCGATGTGACGGGCCCGTTGGGGCAAGGATTGGCGAGGTTGACGTCGACCGCGTGAATCTTCACGGACGTCTCCACCTCAGCATTCGTTGGCAAGAGCGCGGAATCGCGAATGGCCGTCCGCGCACCTTCGTGAACGGCCTGGTTGAGCGTCACGTAGATGTAGATGACCCGACCGAAGTCGACGATCCCGAAGAGCAGGAGCAGCAGCAGCGGCGCCACGATCGCAAACTCGACCATGGACTGTGAACGCTGCCCGCCACCCCCATTTTGGACTTCGACCATTTCAGTAGCCGCCGACTGTCATGTGCGTGTTCGCCACCATGTGGATCGAGGTACCCAGGACACCTTCCATGAATTGTGTCGTCAAGCCGAAGTTCATGACCAGGATCACGTTTACATCCGCGCCCCGGTAGCTGTTGTCGCTCGGGGCGGTGGCCAGATCCAGGCCGGGGGTGTTCGCATAACAGATGTAGAGAAGAGGTTGGTTCACGCTCGTTGTCGCATAGGCCGAGTCGGCGTATGGCGGGTTGTAAATGCTGTTGCCGTCGGTGACGTCGGGACAGGTCGCGCCCGAGTTCTGCAGCTGCGAAGCTGGGAGGCCGGAGTGATCCAGAATGGCATCGACGGCGCTCTTGATGGCCCCGTCGTACAGGTACGGGTTGGTGCCAGTGGCCGGGTCGAACCATATCGCCTGGCGCGCAGCCTCTCGCGTCGCGCCTCTCAAGCCGACGCCAAAGTAAAAGGCACGACCGAAGTCGATCAGGCCGAGCAGAAGCAAGATGAGGACGATCGCCGAGGCGCCGAATTCGACTGTGGATTGGCCGCTCTGGTGCTGTTCGGGCACCGCGCTATCCGGCCCTGAAGGCTTTGAAGGCAAGCAGCGCGGCGGGGCCCAGCAGGATGATCCATAGCGTCGGGAAGATGCATCCGATCATCGGCAGGAGCATCTTCAGGGAGGCCTTCGCCCCCCGCTCTTGAGCGATCAGCAGCCGCTTCTGCCTGATCTCGTCCGACTGGACGCGGAGCAGGCGGACGATGCCCGAGCCCAGCTGCTCCGACTGGATGATCGCCTGGATGAACGTGTTCAGCTCCTCGACCCCGGTGCGCTGGCCCATCTCGTACAGCGCCTCGAGGCGAGGCCTGCCCAGCCGGCTCTCCTGCAAGACCTGTCCGAACTCTTCAGCGAGAGCGTGGTCGTACTTCTCGACGACCTTCTCAAGGGCCGCATCAAATGTGAGACCGGCCTCAACGCAAACGACCAGGACGTCGATCACGTCCGGTAGGTCCGCTCGCATATCCGCCTTTCGCCGCGAGATACGCCGTCGGAGCCAGATCATGGGCAGGTACAGCCCGGCGGCCGCCCCCACCGCCGCGCCGACCGCGATCAGCACCGAACGCTGCGTGAGGACGCCGAGTCCAATGCCCACCAGGCAAAGGAGCCCCGTCAAGACGTAGCGAACAGCAAAGAAGTCGCCACTGCTCATGCCGTTGGGCCGGCCGGCAAGCTGGAGCTTGAGGTTGACCGCTTGACGCGCCTTTTCGGGCATCGTCTGCTCGAGCAACCGTCCAAGCCGACGGATCAACGGCCGAACGACGCGTTGACCAAACGGCTGTTGGAGCTCCATCTCTGAGAGCGAAGCCGCCTTGCCCGTTTCGTAGATGCGCAACCGGCCCTCGACTATGTCGGCGTTGGTGGGGGGGGCAGGAACCAGGCTCCAGACGGCGGCAAAAACGCCGCCGGCAGCGATCAGGCCAAGCACTGTTGCGACGTACAGCGTGCCCACGTTTACACCCTGAAATTGACGATTCGCCTGACGAAGGCGTTGCCGATGACAATCGATATGACCGCGAGCACCAGGAGCGCCTGTCCGGCGCTGTCCTGGACCATGACGCGGAAATAGCCCGGCGTGATGACGTAGAGGATCCCGGCCACGATGAAGGGCAGAAGTGTGATCACCCAGCCGGAAGCCCGAGCTTGCGCCGTGAGCGCCGAGATCTGGGACTTCACATGAATTCGCTGGCGGATCGTGTGCGAGATGCTCTCCAGGATGCTGGCGAGGTTGCCACCGACTGACGAGTGGATCGTGATGGCGGTGACGATCAGGTCGAGGTCGTCGCTGCCAACGCGCCGGACCATCTTGGTCAATGCCTGCTCGGTCGAGCTTCCGAAGTTCATCTCTCGGATCGCGCGCGACAGCTCGTCCGCGATCGGGGCTGCGGTGGTGCGCGAAACGCTGTCGAGCGCCTGAGGCAGCGAGTAGCCCGATTTCAATGCGTTCGACAGCAAGCTCAGCGTGTCGGGCAGCTGCCGGTTGAAAGCCTTCAACCGCCGGTGCTGGCGGTACTTGACGTACCGCATCGGTATCAAGTACGCGCCCACGCCGGCGGCCACGAACTGCGGCCCGAAACCAAACCTCAGGAGCGAGATCGCCGCGCCGCCCACGAGAAAGGCAACCTGGATCATGACGAACTCGGACGTGCGGAACTTGATGTTGGCGCGCGCCAGGTGCTCTGCGAGGCTCATGCCGCCGCTCAGGCGCTTCCGCCGGCTGGCACGATTCGCCAGCGCCTCGAAAGGCGAGTAGATCCGATCGCGCACCGATGCGGACTCCCAGCTCCTCGGGCCACCTGCGACTCCACGCTGGTTTGAGACACGCTGAGCCGCGGGCAGCGCCACCGCGAAACCTGCCAGCAGGACGCCAAAGGCCGCGAGGGTCGCCAGGATCAAGGTCGTTCCCATCTCAGCGCGACGCTTCGCCGGCGTCTGGCTCGGCGGAATCGAAGATGGATGCGGGAAGGGACTCACCGCTCTCGGCGAAGTGCTCGACATGGATGGAGCTCGTGCCCGTGGCTGTATGGAACCCATTGGCATTTCCCTCGCTGTCGACACCGGTTTGGCGGAACTGGAACAGCTCGACGACCTGGGTTTCGCCGTTCGACAGGCCGATCGTTTCGGCGACGCCCACGATCTTGCGAGCTCCGCCGCGCAGGCGCTCCACCTGGACGATGATGTCGATGGCGGATGCGATCTGCTTGTGGATCGCGCGCGCGGGGAGGTCGGTTCCCGCCATCAGAACCATCGTCTCCAGCCGGCTGAGCGCGTCACGAGTGGAGTTGGCGTGAACCGTGCTCATCGAGCCCTCGTGCCCGGTGTTCATCGCCTGCAGCATGTCGAGCGCTTCGCCGCCCCGACATTCGCCGACGATGATCCGATCCGGGCGCATCCGCAGCGCATTTCGCACCAGGTCCCTGATCTCGATCGCGCCTTTTCCCTCGACGTTCGGCGGCCGGGCCTCGAGGCGAATCACGTGCTGCTGCCGCAGTTGAAGCTCGGCGGCGTCCTCGACCGTGACGATTCGCTCGTCAGAGGGGATGAAGCTGGAGAGAATGTTGAGCAGGGTGGTCTTGCCGGACGACGTTCCTCCTGAGACGAGGACGCTCAGCCGGCTTCGCACCGCGGCCTCGAGATACCTGAGCATGCTCGAGGTTGCGCCTCCCAACGTAATGAGGTCGTCGGGGCGCAGCTTGTCGCGTGAGAACTTGCGGATGGTCATGCAAGGGCCGTCAATGGCCAGCGGAGGCAGGACGACGTTGACGCGGGAGCCGTCACGCAGGCGGGCGTCGCACATTGGAGAGCTCTCGTCGACGCGACGGCCGACGGTGCTCACGATGCGATCGATCACCTGGCGGAGCTGGGCGGCGCTCTCAAAGACCACCGGGCTCAACGAGACGCGTCCGCTCCGTTCGACGTAAACCTGGCGCGGATGGTTGATCATGACTTCGGAGATCGCCGGGTCCTCCAGCAGCTGCTGGAGCGGACCCAGTCCCAGTACTTCGTCGAGCAGGGCATCAACCAGGCGCCCGTAGTCGAGCCGGTTGATCGCCATTCCGGACGACTTCAGGTACTCCTCGGTCAGAGCCGCAATTCGCGACCGGACCCCTTCGCGGTCGCCGAGATCGAGCTCGTGTGCGTGCCTCTCGACCAAAAGACTGTGAATCGCGGCCTTGGAGACCGCGAGCGAAGTTGGCTCCGGGATATACATCTTCGGGTCGCCGGCGCGGGCCGCGGGCACGGCGGTCGGACCTGGTTCCGGGCGCGCATGCTCGATGACGCTGAGACTGTCTTTTTGGGAAATGAGCGGCCCGCCCTCCGAGTGCTTGCGTGCCTCCAGCCGGTCTTTCAGCGCCATGCCCACTCCTTCGGCCATTCGGTCGTATTGAGCAAACGGCGGATCGCGATCCGCACCGTCTTTCGGACATGTGTGTTCGGATCGCTGCGCAGCGCCTCGAGCTCCGGCAAATACCCGTCTGCGCCGAGCCTGCAAATAGCCTTGGCCGCAGAGACCCGGACTCTCCAGTCGCGATCCCCGAGTGCCCCGGCGACGGCCGGCAAGGCACTCTCGGCTTTGATCCAGCCCAGCGCCCGACAGCTCGCCACCCGCTCGCGGCGATTTCCTGAGGCGAGCAATGCCAGCAGTGGTGCGACCGCTGCCCGGCGGCCCCGCAGGCCCGCCGCGATTGCCACTGCGCTTTGCGCTCCGGTTCGTTTCGTTTCGCAGAGCGCGGTCTCGAGGAAGAGGTCGGGCGCCGCGCGAGCGAGCTCGACCAGGAGCGTGCGGCGCGGACCCTCACGGCGGATCGCCCGCAAGAGCGCGTGTGCGCTTTGTGTGCCGCCAATTCTTCCGAGTGCCCTCGTCGCGGCGGTGCGTACGGCTGGTTCTTTGGCCGAGAGCAGTGGGGAGATCCAGCTGACGGCATGCGTCATGCCGAGGACGCCCGCCAGCTGTGCGCTCCGCGTTCTGAGGGCTGCATCTGCAGCGGCGAGCTGGTCGATGACAATGTCGGCGATTCCCGACCGTTGAAACGCGCCGGCCAGTCTCTGGTGGAGGAGGCTATCGGGCCGCTGCCCGGCCGTCACCTGCCTCACCAATGCGGCCACGTCAACGGCTGCGCTGTCGGGGTCGAATGTGAGCGATTCGCTCTTGCCCGCAGCTACGGCTTGCAGCTGACCGCGGAGGACCGACCTGCGAACGGCGACGCGAGTTCGCTCGATCACTCCACTGGATGGTGTTGCCAGCATCATGCGTGGCCCGGATGTCCGCTGGCGGGGACGGATCTCCCGGCCGCGAACGTTGTCGAACGGTCCTGGCCGTGAATCGCGTCGAGCAGATCCGCCAGGGCTTCAGCCCCCCTCGTGATCTCGCTGCGTGGGTTGGTGATGCTGAGGATCTCGCCATTCACCGCAGCTTGATCTGGACGCGAGTAGTCGAAGCCCACCTCGATGTCGACTTTGCGATTGAGCATCCGCTCGACGGCTGGCCGGGTTACAGCCGGCTTCATTGAGCGGTTGTTCAGCAGGACCGACAGCCGATCGTGCGGCGTACCAAGTCGGATCAGGATGTCGATTGCGTCGGTGGCGCTCTTCACCGCCGAAAGCTCCGGCGCGGCAACCAGGACGATGTGCTGCGTCAGGTCGAGGAGCGCCAGAGTCGTGTCACTGATCGTGACGCCGAGATCGATGACGATGTAACGAAAGGTCTTGCGGAGAATGCCGATGGCGCGCGTCACCAGCTCGGGGGTCACCTCTTCCACCTCTTCTGGCCGCAGCGAGCCGGCGAGGATCATCGGGCCACCCGAGTGATACAGAACCGCGCTCAGGAGCGCTTCTTCAAAAGGCTCTGATGGCACTTGCGAAAGGCGAGCAAGGCAGGTTGTCGGCACCAGGCCGGCCAGCAGCGCTGCATGGGGGTATGGGAAATCCAGATCGAGGAGCAACACCTGGCCCGGGTAGCGGCGAGCGAGCGATCCGACGACATTGAGAGAAAGGCACGTTCCACCCGAGCCGCCCTTCGGCGAGTAAACGCCGACGACCGTTGCTTCCTTGAACAGGGTGCCCCAAGTCGCCTGAACCGTCGTGTCTGCGAAGGTCCTGAATCGGTGGTCCGCCACCCGCGTGAGATTCTCGATCGCTGTCCGATCGCGACCGAGCACCAGCTGTAGGCTCTGGCGGTCGACTGCGAGGAGGGTGCAGTCGGTCTGGGCGTACACCGACGCCTGCTGGGGACGCTTCAAGAGCCACGGGCCTTCTCCAAACACGTCGCCATCGCTGAGCACCGCAACTGTCACCACGCTGGGAGGTCGCTCGATCATCACCCGGCACCGTCCGTGCTCGATGAAGAAAATCGTGTCGCCTGGCTCGCCCTGGCCGACGATCATCTCCCCGCTGGCGACGGTTACACGCCGCAGGCGCCTGGCGAGAGCCCGCAAGACGCCTTCTGGAAGCGAGAAAAAGACGGCGGCTCGCTCAAGCACTGCGACCCTGGCGACCATTTCGTGGTACGCCGGCCGGCCGGTTTCGGGGTGCTGTCGCAGGATCGGCGTCGATCGGCGGCCGGTTCCGGTGAGTACCTCTCGAGGGCCCAAGTGATTCTCCGGCCTCATGGATGCCTGAGGCTCATGCCTAGCCAGCAGTGAATCCCCACCGCGCGTCGGCCTGGCGCGGCCCCACAATCTCGGGCGCGGTGGTGGACGGGCACGCAGGACCTGTTGTGGCTGCCGTGGTGGGCGTGTAGTCGTGATAGGACATGAGGACGTACTTGAGGCTGGCGTTGACGAGCAGCCAGCTCATGTATTGCGCGTCGCACAGCGACAGCACCACCGTCAGGCTGGACACGACCCCCTGCGGCTGGCCTTCCCTGGGTGCCGTGGAGGGCGGGCCCACCCGGATCACGTGCAGGTTCGAGAACACGGTCCTTGTCAGCGTTCGAGGGTTGGTCGGCGTGAACAAGCCGCTGTTCACAGTCGCGATGACGTCGATATAGTCGCCCTGCGCGATGTAGCCCGCCACGCCTTGCTGTTCGTTGGTCGGCAAAGTCATCGCCACGCTGCCCTGCGGAATGGGCAGGTACTCGGACGCCCCAGTGATCAAGTCCGGATGGCTGGCCACTACATTCACGGTGATCACCTGGCCCTTGAAGATCGGCACCACGGCGGAATAGCCGCTCAAGTCGGCCATGTGAAGGAAGGATTTCGGCGGGATTGCATTTGCGGGCAGCTCTGTCACCGAGAGCATCGTTGGCAAGATCGGTTCACGAGCCTGGATGTCCTGCGCGGCCGTGACGATCGCGACCTGTCGCCCTACCCCAGCTCGGCTCACAAAGACGACGCCGAAAGCGAACATGGCGATAAACGCGACCAGCGCGAGCGCGACCCCGACCAAGAACAGCGGCGTGCGAATCCCGGGCGACGACCGAGCCTGGCTTGGCATTTGAGCTGTCATCGCCATCGCTACGCCTTGCCCCTCGTTGAGCCGGGCGAGGCCCAGCGACTACCATCCCAGTACTCCGCCGGTGGCTCGTTTGACGGCGGCGGGCGCCCGGCTGTTGCGGTCAGCCTTCGCAGCACCAGCGTGCCCGCGAGCACGTCGTGGAGAGCTTGCTTCTGGGGCGTGAACGCGGCCATGAACCAACCCAACATCAGAGTCAGCGTCGATACGATCTTCAGCCAGTACCTGGCGGTCGCGCGGGCAAAGGTGATTGGGTCGCCATGAGAGTCAGTCACATAGAGACCGAGGGCGATCTTGCCCACTGTGGCGCCGAGGGGAGAGCTCTCCATCAATGCGAAATAGGCCCATGACAGGGCCGCTGAAACCGGCGCCAGGTTCGCCATCGCACGTGCGTCGTATGGCGCCATCAACATGACCCCGGCCACCACGCTGATCTGGACGCCAAAGAGCAGTGCGGAGTCGATCAGGTAGGCGAGCAGGCGGCGCCAGAAGCCCGCGAACCCGCGAACCATGAATTCCGTGCCTTCGATCCCAGCTGCGTACGTCATACCCTTTTGTCTGGCTCTTGGATGCTCCCCCCTACTCGGCGCTTTCGCCCACCCTAGGTCCCACCGGGCGCAGGCACAACGTGGCAAGTCACCCAGTGCTGTGCAGACCGGAACAGCGGAGCTTCTTAAGACCCAGCCGTGCGTGGGCTGAAAGCCCTATGTGACGTGGGTAGCAGTCACGGTCACCAGCGAGGCAGCGGCCGGCCTCTCAGGTCGCGGACTTGATGAAGAAGGCTGCGGCGGCCATCACGACATAGGCCCCGACAAGCTGCACGCCCTCGAGCCAATTGCTCTTGCCGTCGAGCGAGATCACGGCAACGATCAGTGTGGCCAGTGTCACCATTGCGACCTCGAAAGGATTGAAGACGAAGTCCATCGGGTGCCCGATGGCGAGGCTGATGAAAACCAGGATTGGGGCCACGAACATCGCGATTTGAGTCGACGAGCCAACCGCGATCTCGAGCGTGACGTCGACCCGGTCCTTGGCGGCAAAAAACACCGCTGAGCTGTGCTCGGCGGCGTTGCCGATGATCGGGATCAGGATCAGCCCGACGAATACAGGCGGGATCCGCAGGATGTCGATCGCCGGCGCCAGGGAGGACACAAGGAGTTCGGACTCCAGCCCCACCAATGCGGCGGATCCGACGAGCACGATGAGCGCACGGCGCGTCGACCATGTCGCTTTCTCCTCGCGATCGGGGGTGTGGAAGAGGTGAGCGTGCGTGATCTGCGTGAACGCAAGTGCAGCGAGATAAAGCGCGATCAAGACGATCGCGACGACCCCGCTGACCACCTCCTTCTCGAAGAACCCGACGTCGGGTGTGCTGAGGATCAGGAGTGCTGGAACCAGCATGCCCGCGACGGCCAGGAGCATCGAAGCCGAGTGGACGCCGGCGGCACGGGAGCTGAACTGCTGCTCCTTGTGACGCAGGCCACCGACTACGAAGGAGACGCCGAGCACGAGCAGGAGGTTCCCGAGGATCGATCCGATGAGCGACGCCTTGACGATGGCAAAGCTTCCGGCGTTGATCAGCAGCACAGCCACGATCA
>DASQAU010000301.1:0-4258 GCA_035635595.1 Candidatus Eiseniibacteriota bacterium | reverse complement strand
CTGGGAGTCCGACGGCCTGTTCGTCGCCGACGCCCACAGCAAGAAGCCGAAGTACACGATCTGCCTGCCCCCGCCAAACATCACCGGCGAGCTGCACATGGGCCACGCGCTCAACCACACGCTGCAGGACATCTGCGCGCGCTACCGGCGCATGGCCGGCTACGAGGTGCTCTACCTTCCCGGCACCGACCACGCCGCCATCGCGACCCAGAACGTGATCGAGAAACAGCTGGCGGCGGAGGGCATGACAAAAGAGCAGCTCGGACGCGACGCGTTCACCTCCCGCGTTGACGAGTGGTATCGAGACGTGGGCGAGACCATCGTCAGCCAGGACCGAATCCTCGGCATCTCTCTGGACTGGTCGCGCCTTCGCTTCACCATGGACCCGCGCTACGTGCGTGCCGTCATGACGGCGTTCGTTGCGTTCTACGAGCGCGGCTGGATCTATCGCGCGCCGCGAATCGTCAACTGGTGTCCGCACGACCTGTCCGCGATCTCCGACCTCGAGGTCGACTGGCAGGAGCACCAGGACACGCTGTACTACATCAGGTACCCCATCGAACAGGGTGGCGAGGTCGTCATCGCAACCGTGCGGCCGGAGACGATGCTGGCCGACACCGGGGTCGCCGTGAACCCGACGGACCCCCGATACAAATCGCTGATCGGCAAGACCGCCATCCTCCCGCTGGTTGGCAGAAGGCTGCCCATCGTCGGCGACGAGGCGGTCCAGAAGGATTTCGGCACCGGCGCGCTCAAGGTGACGCCCGGCCACGACCCGATGGACTACGAGATCGGCCAGCGGCATTCCCTGGAGCTGGTCAACGCCCTGAACCCGGACGCCACCATGAACGTCCCGGGCCTTCCGTACGACGGAATGCCGGCGCTCGAGGCTCGCAAGAGGGTCGTCGAAGACCTGAAGGCGCAGGGATTCCTGGTCAAAGAGGAGCCCTACACCCATGAGGTCGGCCACTGCGACCGGTGCCACACCGTGATCGAGCCGCTGATCAGCGAGCAGTGGTGGCTGCGCATGGAGACGATGCGGGACAAGGCGCTGGCCGCATCCGCCGCCGGAAAGATTCGCTGGCACCCGGAACGCTACGAGCGCACATACCTCGACTGGCTGCGCGGGCTGCGCGACTGGAACATCGGGCGGCAGCTTTGGCTCGGCCATCGCGTCCCGGTCTGGTACTGCGAGAACGGCCACCAGATCGTGGAGGTGATGCCACCCCGCGAATGCACGGAATGCGGAAGCACCAAGCTGACCCAGGATCCCGACGTGCTCGACACGTGGTTCTCCTCAGCGCTCTGGCCGTTTGCGACTCTCGGGTGGCCCGAGGAGACCGAGGACTTGAAGGCCTTCTACCCGAACGACATGAACAGCACGGGGCGCGAGATCATCAACCTCTGGGTCAGCCGCATGATCATGACGGGCCTCGAGTTCATGGGCGACGTTCCGTTCCACGACGTTGCGATCCACTGCGTCGTTCAAGCCACCGACGGGCGGCGCATGTCGAAGTCGTTGGGCACTGGCGTCGACCCGCGCGACCTGATCGACAGGTACGGCACAGACGCCGTCCGTGCGTGGGCGGCCTCAGTCGCGATGTCGAGCCAGGACGTGAGGTTCGACGAGACCCGGATCGAAGGTTATCGCCGGTTCTGCAACAAGCTGTGGAACGCGACTCGCCTGGTCCTGAGCTCGCCTGGAGCGGAGACAGCCGGCAAGCCCGGAACGCTGGAGATGCGTGAGCACCTGGAGGACCGCTGGATCCTCTCGCGGCTCTCGTATGCCTGCGCGGCCGTCACCGCCGGCATCGAGAGCTTCACGTTCCAGGACTCGATCAACGGCGCGTACGCCTTCGCCTGGAACGAGTTCTGCGATTGGTACCTCGAAGCCGTTAAAGAGCGTCTGCGCGCGGGCGACGCGGTGGCTCAGGACGTCGCGTACCACTGCCTCGACCACCTGTTCCGCCTGCTGCATCCGTTCATGCCTTTCGTCACCGAGGAGCTGTGGTCCCGCATGCCCGGCCATGGCGACTTCGTCATGCGCGCGACGTGGCCCGAGCTCCAGTCTGTCGACCCCGCGGCCGAGGAGCTGTTCGGCCAGGTGATGAGCATCGTCGAGGAGGTGCGCGGACACCGGCAGGCCGCGGGCGCACCACCGCGGGGCGGCAGCCTGCAGCTGGATGAGCCGATCGACCGCTCCGTCGCCGTCCTGGCGGCGCGGCTCGCCTGGGTCGAGCTGGTCACGGATCTGGAGCAGGGCACGCCGCTTGCCGCCGTGCCTGGTCGCGTCAGCTTTCCGGCCGGCGCCAGCGACAATCGCCCCCAGGCGAAGCTCAAGCGGCTGACGGAAGACCTCGAGAAAATCGAAGCCAAGCTCGCCAACCCGGAGTTTCGGGCCAAAGCGCCCGAGGAGATTGTCAGGAAGCTGGAGGAGCGAGCCGCCGCCCTTCGCGCCGCAATCGACCGCCTACAGTAAGCAGGCTGTTGGAAGCAGGCCGGCGAGAGATTCGGCGCCCAGGTGGCTGCAGTGCTAGGCGCGGCCGAGCACCGCAACACGCGTATCCGCCCATACGCATCGTGAGGAGCGCAGGCCGCAACAACGCAATGCGGCCGCATGGGCGCCGAAGATCCGTCGGTATGCTTCCGACGGCCTGCTAACGGGCTCGATGCCCTCCATCGCTCTGCTGGCGCCAGTCTTGCTGCCGCTCATCGCGGCCGGCGTGATCACCGCCTTCGGCCTGACTGGATTCAACGCCGGACCGCTCGTCGTGAGCGCCGGCGCCTGGGCGGCTCTGATCGCCCTGATGGCCATCTGGCTGAGCGTGCGTTCGACGCAGGAGCTCAACCTCGGCCCACTCGGCTTCGGCTCGAGGCTTGATCTGCGCGTCGATGCAGTGGCCTTCGCCTTCGGGCTCATGGTCCTGGTGCCCGCCGCCCTGCTGCTCACACTTCAACGGCGCACATGGCAGGAGGCGACGCTGGGTCTGCTCGGAGTCGCTTCGGCGATGGGCGCGATCGAAGCGGGGGCCGTCATCCTGACCGCGCTCGCGGCGGGAACAGCCGCCACCCTGGCGGTGGTCCAGCTCGACACCGAAGACGTCCGCGCGCCTCGGCCGCGGTGGAGCATGCTGCTCGCCGCCTGGCTGGCCCTCAGCCTGGCCGGCGTGATCCTGCAGGTTCGCGGCGGCACCGCCGCTTACTCCGCCATCCCCGTCTCCGCGTTGACGGTGCCGATCTTCTCGCTCATCGCGCTGGCGGGGGTGCTGGCTTCAGGACTGCTTCCGTGGCGCTCGTGGCCGGCACAGGTATGGTCCCGTCCCTCTCTGCGCGCGGCGGGGCTCGTCGTGGCGACCCTCTACCCGTTGGGCTTCTACCTGCTTGCACGCGCCTATGAGATGGGTGACGGTCGATATCCGCACGCTGCGTTCAACGCGGTGCTGGCGTCGCTTGGGGTCCTGGTCGCACTCGGCGCCGCGGTTCGCGCTCAGGCCGCTGCCACCCGACGTGAATTTCTCGGCGAGGTCATCCCAGGCCTCGGTGGGTTCGCGCTGATGACGCTCGCGCTGGGCACCCCGCTTGGAGTCAGCGCCGGCCTCATCGCGCTGGGGACGGCATCGGCGATGATCGCGTGCCTTTCCCTTGTGCCGGATCGCGCCGGTCCGGCCGCGCTCGTCGCGATCGCCGCTGCGATCGGGCTCCCACCTGGCCTCGCATTCGGCGCGCGCATCGTCGGCATCGAGTCGACTTTCGAAGCGGGTGACTTTTTTGGGCTGATCGGCGTCGCCGGAGCTATCACGTGGGTGATGTGGATGGTCGCCGGCGCGCGTGCCACCGGCCTGCCTGCAGGTCGAGGACGTCCGACCGGCGAGACCTTCCCCCGTATTGCCATGACGATCGCGGCGCTGACCCTCGCGGCCGGCCCTGCGCTGGGCGTCATCCAGGTTGGCTTTGCCAACCCGGCGCAGGCGAACGTGATGTCGCTGCCGCCCGGCTCAGCCAGCGGCGGGTTCACGTCGGTGGCCACGATCACGACGGTTCTGCCTGTGGTTGCGCTGTTCGTGCCGCTCCTGATCATCGGCCTGCTCGTTTTCGGGGCAGCCAACACCGGGCTGATTCGAACGCAGTCACGGCCGGCGCTCTTCGACCTTCCGGCAGCGCGTGCGATCGCCAGGGCACGCCGCATCGTCGCATCGATCGCAGTCCCCGAGCAGTACCGGTCGATCTTCAACCCACGCGCCCTCGAGACGGCCGTGGC
>DASQAU010000300.1:0-6077 GCA_035635595.1 Candidatus Eiseniibacteriota bacterium | reverse complement strand
ACAGTTTATCGCTCTTTTGGGCTCCGAGCAAGCGTAATGTTGCGCTGTGAGCAACGTCCAGTCCGTCGAGCGCGCCATCAACATCCTCGACGTCCTGGCCCAGGGCGGCTGGCGCACCGGGGCGGACATCGCCCGCGAGCTTCACGTGCATCGCTCCACCGCGCTGCGCTTGCTGGGCACGCTGGAGCGCCACGCCCTGGTCGAACGCGACGGCCAGAGCGCCAAGTACCGGCTTGGCAAGCGCCTCCCCCAGCTCGCCAGCGTGGTCACTGGCGAGTCCGACCTCCGCTCGCTCGCCAGGCCCGTCTGCGCGGCTCTCGCGTCGGCGCTCGGTGAGACGGTCACCCTGGACATCCTCGCCGGCGACGAGATCGTCCCGATCGAGCAGGCGACCGGCTCGACCTCGGTCGTCAGCGTGAACTGGCTGGGGCGGCGGACTCCCGTCCACTGCACCGCCAGCGGCAAGGTGATGCTCGCCTTCGGCCCAGCCGCCGTCCGCGAGCGCTTGCTCGCCCGCCCACTCGAGCGCTCCACTCCGCACACGATCACCGATCGCACAGCGCTGGAGGCTCAGCTCGACGCAGCGCGCGCGGCCGGCCTGGCCCGCACCCACGAGGAGCTCGAGGTCGGGCTCGACGCCATCGCCGCACCGGTTTACGACGCCGGCGGTGAGGTCGTGGCGGCCGTGGACGTCTCCGGGCCGTCCCACCGCCTGCGGGAGGATCGCCCGGAGCTCGTGCGCCTCACCCTCGACGCGGCATCGGACCTTTCCCGCCGGCTGGGGTTCCGCGGTAGCGCGCGAGGGTTAACCGCCGGCTAGCTGAAATCAACTGGCGCATCCCACTCCGTCCTTGCAACGCAGGCGGGTCAGGAGCAATATTTCCCCTGCATATTGGTCGCCTGTGGGGCGGCGCCGTGTCAAAAGGGGAAGGAAGCATGAAGTTGACCAGTCCGACGCGCCAGCTCGGCTTTGCCGTGGTGGCGTTCTTGCTCATGGCTGCCTGTGGCAGCTCGTCCGGCGGAACAGCCGCCTGCACCAGTGCCAAGACGGCGACATCGGTCGCCGACTGTGGCGGCCTGTCCGGTTTGGAAGCCGCGGCAAATGCCGAAGGCAAGCTCAACGTGATCGCCCTGCCTCGCGACTGGGCGAACTATGGCGCCGTCCTTGACGGCTTCGCCGCGAAGTACCCCAAGATCAAGATCACGTCCGACAACCCCACTGGCAGCAGCCAGGATGAGGTCAACGCGGTCCAGCAGCTCGGCGCCAGCAGCCGCGCCCCGGACGTCCTCGACATCGGCATGTCGGTTGCGCTCGCGAACACAGCCCTCTTCGCACCGTACAAGGTCGCGACCTGGAACGACATTCTCCCCGCACAAAAGGAACCGACCGGGCTCTGGTTCCAGGACTACGGCGGCTACATGTCGATCGGCTACGACTCGAGCAAGGTACCGGCCGTCACGGCAGTGGCCGACCTGCTCGGTTCCGGCTTCAAGGGTAAGGTCGCCCTGAACGGCGACCCGACCAAAGCGAACGCCGCGCTCAACGGTGTGATGATGGCCTCGCTGGCCAACGGCGGCACCGTAGACGACATCAGCAAGGGTGTCGATTTCTTTCACCAGCTGAAGCTGAAGGGCAACTTCGTGCCGGTCCAGGCAACAACCGCGACGGTCAAGAACGGCACGACGCCGGTGGTCCTTGACTGGGACTACCTCTCGGCGGTTCACGGCACCGACGTCCCGACGTGGAAGGTGTTCGTCCCTTCGAACGCAATCCTTCTCGACTTCTACGCGCAGGCCATCAGCAAAACGGCGCCTCACCCGGCCGCGGCGCGGCTGTGGGAGGAATACCTGTACTCCGACGAGGGCCAGAACCTCTGGCTCAAGGGTCTCGCTCGACCCGTCCGCATGGCTGCCATGCAGGCGTCTGGGAAGATCGACGCGGCGGCCGCCGCTGCGCTGCCCCCGGCGAACGGCACCCCGATCCGCCTCACCCCTGACCAGGCCACTGCCGCGAAGACGTACCTGGCCGCCCACTGGGCAGCCGCCATTTCTTGACAGCTGCCGGCAATCCGGCTGTAACCGGCGTCGGCCGCCCGATGATGGGCGGCCGGCGCCTCTCGCTTGACTGGATCGGGGCGGTCCCGTTCCTCGGTTATGTCGCGCTCTTCCTGTTTCTGCCGGCCGCGATCATCGTGGCGGGTGCCTTTGCAAGCGAAGGCGGCGTGACCCTTATCAACTTCGCGAACCTCTCCCGGCCCTACATCGTCAGCGCCATAGTCAGCAGCGTCATCCTGTCCGCGGTCACGGCAGTCGGGGGGGCTGTGCTGGGAGCGCTCCTCACATACGCGATTGCCACAGGCAACCCGCGCAGCACGTTTCGCCGCGTGGTTACGTCTGCATGCGGCGTGCTCGCCCAGTTCGGGGGCGTGACCCTTGCCTTCGCCTTCATCGCCGCCATCGGTCCCGCCAGCGCCGTCTACGTTTACCTGTCCCAGCACCATCTCGACTACTACGCCAGCGGGGTCTGGCTCTACGACCTGCGCGGCCTGGAGCTGGTGTACCTGTACTTCCAGATCCCGCTCATGGTCCTCATCTTCCTGCCCGCCGTCGACGGCATCAAGCCGCAATGGCGCGAGGCGACCGAGAGTCTGGGGGGCGGTACGTGGAGCTACTGGCGCCATGTCGCCGGCCCGTTGCTTGCGCCCGCGTTTCTCGGCTCGACCCTGCTGCTTTTCGCCAACTCCCTGTCCGCGTACGCGACTGCAGCAGCGTTGATCAACCAGGGCGGGCCGATCCTGCCGCTGCAGATCAGCAACGCCATCACCAGCGAGGTCGGCCTGCACGAGCCCGGGTTCGCGAAGGCACAGGCGGTCGTTCTGATCGTGATCGTCGCCATCGTCAGCGTGCTGTACGCGGTGCTTCAACGGCGTACCGCGAGGTGGCTGCAGTGAGCCGGTCGCGAAGAGCCAAGCTCCAGCTCTTTCGCGTCGTGACCTTCGTCCTTCTTGGCGCCTTTTTCCTCGGGCCGATCTGGTTCATGTTCGAGTTCTCCACGCGCGGTGTCGGAGAAAACTCCCCGCGGACCCTAGACGCGTGGAAGGAGATAGGCACGTATCCCGACCTCGTCGCGGGAATCGTCGCCTCGCTCCAGCTCGCGGTGATCACGTCGGTCGGCATTCTCGTCGTGCTCGTTCCAACGATGGTTTGGGTGCGGTTGCGGCTGCCCAGGCTTCGCCGGGTCATCGAAAGCATCTCTCTACTTCCGCTGACCATTCCGGCAATCGTCCTCGTGGTCGGCTTCTCGCCGATGTATCAGTGGATGGGCATCAACCTCAGCGACTCCATCCTCACCCTGTCACTCGCCTACGCCATCCTGGTGCTGCCCTATGCGTACCGGGCGCTGGACGCCGGCCTGGCGGCGATTGACGTGAAGACGCTGTCGGAGGCGGCGCGCAGCCTGGGAGCAGGCTGGTTCACAGTGATGTGGCGCGTCATCGTGCCGAACATATCGTCGGCCTTGTTGAATGCCGGTCTGCTTTCGGTGGCCCTGGTGCTGGGCGAGTACACGATCGCCAACAACCTCCTTTACCCCAACCTCCAGGTGGAGATCGTCTCGCTCGGTCGCACCAACGCAGGCGTCTCGATCGCTGTCGCGGTCGCATCCCTGCTGTTCGCGTTCGTTCTGCTCGTGGCACTCTCCTTCGTTGGCGGGCAGCGGGGGGGACGAAGGCGAACCCGAGAGCGGCTCGTGCAGACGTTCGGCCGCGATTTCTCGGGAGGGACGAGATGACAGCAAGCGTCGAAACCACACCGCGCGAGGGCGTCGAGGTTCGCCTCGAAAATCTCCAGCGGCGCTACGGCGCGGTGACTGCTCTGAACGATCTGTCTCTGACCCTGGCGGCGGGCGAGCTCGTCGCGCTCCTGGGGCCGTCCGGATGCGGCAAGACCACGGCATTGCGTCTGCTGGCGGGCCTCGAAGAGGCGGACGGCGGCCGTGTGGTCATCGGCGGGCAGGACGTCACAGGCCTGCCGGCGAACAAGCGGGACGTCGGGATGGTGTTCCAGTCCTACTCGTTGTTCCCGCACATGGTCGCCTGGGAGAACGTGGCGTTCGGACTGCAGATGCGCAAGGTCGGCCCCGCCGAGCGGAAGAAGCGCGCAATCGAGATGCTCGACCTCGTCGGCCTGGCCGGATACGCGGACCGATACGCGGTCCAGCTCTCCGGAGGCCAGCAGCAGCGAGTCGCCCTGGCGCGGGCGCTCGCGATCCGCCCCAAGGTTTTGCTGCTCGATGAACCGCTGTCTGCGCTCGATGCAAAGGTGCGCTCGCGCCTGCGCGACGAGATCCGGCGAGTCCAGCTCGAGGTCGGGATCACCACTCTCTTTGTCACCCACGATCAGGAAGAGGCGCTTGCCATCGCGGACCGTGTTGGCGTGATGAACGCAGGGCACATCGAGCAGCTCGGCCCGCCGACCCTGGTCTACACGCGACCCGCGACGCCGTTTGTCGCTGAGTTCGTCGGCCTGACCAACCGCTTACCGGGCACGGTCAGGCGTGGCGTCGTCGAGGTGAGAGGAACCGAGCTTCCGCTCGTTCAGGCCGATGAAGGCGAAGGTCCCGCCATTGCGCTTGTGCGGCCGGAGGCCGTGTCCATCGCCACCGATGGCGACCTGGCCGCGGGTCCACTCGTGGGCACTGTCATCGCCGTTGCCTTCCTCGGCGCCACGAGTCGTGTCACAGTCGATCTCGGCGATATCACCGTGCTCGCCCAGATGCCGACGTCGGCTGCGGCGGCCAGCCCTGCTGGCACGCGCGTGCGCGTTGCCTTGAGAATGGACCCGGTACTGATCGCGAGGGAAGAGAAAGCGCCGGTCGAAGCGTGACCTCGTCCCGGCGCGCGGCGCTGACCACGCAGCGCCGGCTTGGCGCCGGATCGGTGATCGGCCAGGGTGCGCGCGCCGGGTATCGCGAGGTTGCCGAGCTCGAGGGCGAGCCGCACGTCGTGAGACGTGACCTCGTCGGCGATACGAGCCCGGAAGCGGTCGCGTCTCAGCGGGCGATCATCGCGATCGGCCACCTCACCGACCTGCACGTGGCAGATGTGCAGTCACCCGCACGCTTCGAGTTCATCAATCGTGAGTGGCTGGACCCTCGATTTCGAGATCTGCTCACGATGCAGCGTCCTCACGAGGCGCTGACCATGCACGCGATCGAAGCGATGGTCCGGACGTTGAACGCGATTGAGTCTGCCCCCGTCACCGGTGCGCCGCTCGAGCTGGTGGCGATGACCGGCGACGCGATCGACAACACTCAGCGCAACGAGCTGGCGAACTTTCTCGCGCTGCTGGACGGAGGGATGGTCGAACCCGATTCGGGCGCGCCCGGATATGAAGGAGTGCAGGCGACCGGCTGGCCGGACGACCTCTCCTGGAAGCCCGACGGAGCTGCCGACGGTGACGTGTTCCGGCGCGAGCTGGGCTTTCCAGAGGTGCCGGGCCTGCTCGACCGGGCCCTCCAATCCTTCGAGGCGGTTGGGCTGCGACGCCCCTGGCTGGGCTGCTACGGCAACCACGAAGAGGTCTGTCAGGGGATGGGCGTCGTCACGTCCGCGCTGGCGAAAGCGATGGTAGGGACGAGCAAACCGATCGCGCTGCCTCCAGGCCTTGACCCGGAAACGGCCGTCGCGACCTTCATCGAACGCCCGGAGTTTTTTATGAGCGGTGAGTCCCTGGACGTGACGCCAGATGCAAAGAGGCGGCCGATCTCCCGGACAGAGTTCGTCGAAGCGCTCTACGCATCGGGCCCGCATGGGTTCACCGACCAGAATCGCCGCGAAGGAACGGCGTATTACGTGCATGACACGCCGGCCGTTCGGTTCATCACGCTCGACACGGTCTGTGCGGCGGGCGATGCCCTCGGATCCATCGACGCGCCACAGCTTCACTGGCTCGAGCGCCGGCTCGAAGAGGCGCACGCGTCGTTCCGGTCGCGCGATGGATCGACAGTGCGGACTCGTAATCGTGACCGGCTGGTCGTCGTGCTCTCACATCACGGCTTCGACACGCTGACAAACGCG
>DASQAU010000299.1:0-25185 GCA_035635595.1 Candidatus Eiseniibacteriota bacterium | reverse complement strand
GGGTCCGCTCGGGGTTGGTGACGAGCTCTACTTCGGCATGCCGCGCTCGGAGCACCACCGGCTCGCCGTGCTCGAGGACGCGGAAGTCGCTGATGCCGGAATGTTTTCTGCGATGCCGCCCGACCTTCCCATGTTCAAGGCCGGGCCGATGACTCTGATTCCAACCGCGCAGCTTGGCAACCGCGAGGACATCCTGGCCGCGGACATTCCTGCTGGAGGCAAGACTTCGGCGAGGGCAATTGCCCGAATGTATGCCGCCCTGCTCGGTGAGGTCGATGCCGTGCGGCTCATCCCACCGGCGCGTTTGCGCGAAGCCACGGCTGTAGCGATGAGCGGAACCGACGAGATTTTCGGCATGCCGACCAGGTGGGGGCTGGGTTACTCGATCGGGGGCTTGGGTTCCGGCTCCAGCTCGTCCTCCGTGTTCGGCGTCGGCGGCGCAGGTGGCAGCTTTGCGTGCGGCGACACCGCAACCGGGATTGCGTTTGCCGTGACGAAGAACCGGCTCACTGCCGACTTCAGCGCCGCGACTCAGCTGAGCCAGCTGGTCACAGACGCGCTGCGTGAGCGCTGATACATCAAGGAGGTTCGACATGGGACGCATCGTCGTAACGGAGTTCGTATCGCTGGACATGGTCGCGGAAGACCCGGGTGGTGATTCGAACTACAAACACGCGGGGTGGACCTTCAAGATCGAGCAGGGGCAGGAAGGCGCTGACTTCAAGCTCCAGGAGACCCGCGACACAGAGGCGCTGCTGCTGGGACGTGTGACCTATCAGGGATTTGCAGCTGTCTGGCCATCAGTGACAGGCGAATTCGGTGACATGTTCAACGGCCTGCCCAAGTACGTCGTCTCCTCGACACTGGACAAAGCCGATTGGAACAACACGACGATCCTGAAGGGCGACGTCGTCAAAGAGGTCTCGAAGCTTAGGCAGAAGGCCCGCGGGAATATCGTGGTCCATGGCAGCACCCAGCTCGTCCAGACACTTCTCGCGAACGACCTGGTCGACGAGCTGCGCCTGATGGTCTTTCCGGTCGTCCTCGGCAGCGGCAGGCGCCTGTTCGGTGAAATGGAAGACCTCAAGCGCCTGCACCTGGCGGAGTCAAAAACCGTCGGCGACGGCGTCCTCATCCTGATCTACAGGCGGGCGGCAGAATAGAGCGCGCGGCTTAAGACGGCTGCGATTCTGCAATTTCGTGCTACACCTTCGCCGTGCCAAGGGCAGTCGCCAGAACGTTGCTGATCGCGGCTGTGGTGCTGGCCGGAGCCGCGTGCGGCTATGACACCAGCGCGACCTTCAACGCCGACGGCACTGTCAACGTGTCGCTGAAATTCCTCTTCCCGAAGACGCTGATGGAAGGCGGGTCAACATCAGTGTCGGGGCTTAGTCCGGCTGACATCGCCAAGGCGAACGCAGAGCTGAAGTCCAAGTACCCAGGAGCCAAGGTCACGCTGGCTGCCGAAGGCGATGAGTCTGGCGTTCTGATGGGAATCCCCTTCAAGAATGAGAAGGACGCGTTCGCGTTCCTGACGGAGCCGTCGAAGCTGAGCCCATCCGGAGCAGTCTCCGGCTCGAAACCGAACATCAACCTTGCCAACACCGGCGGTCTGTTTGCCTCCGCCACCCACACCACCTCCGGACAGACCGACACCTACACGTTCAAGACTCAGCCAACACCGCAGCCTTCGCCGTCGCCCGGAACCCAGGAGCTCCTGAGCCAGGAGCAGCTGGCGTCTGTCTTCACCATCACGTTCTCAGTGACCGTTCCGCATGAGATCACGTCCGCGCCAGGCGCGCTGTTCACACACGATCGGAAGACTGCGATCTGGAAGCTGTCCTGGACGAAGGCCGAGACGCTGACGGCCACGACTGGTCCCGGTCTCGCACTGTCTGGATTCGCTTCCAACGCCGGCTCGGCCCCAAGCACGGTCCTCTTGATCGCGCTTGCGCTGGCGGCGATCGCCATGGGCTTCGTTGTCGGGCAGGTCGTGCCGTGGCGTGTGCTTCGAGGCCCGGCCGCAGCGGAGGCACCGCCGCCTGTTCCTGCGCCTCCAACCGGGGAAAACCACCCAGCCGGTTAGCGGCTAGGACCAAGGATTTACACCCGAGTTTTAGCCGTTCGTCTCGGCGAGCAAGGCGGCCATCTCCGGTGTGAGCGCTTCTCGTCAAGATGGATGGCGGAGCAGCAACTTCGGCTCAAGTAAGGGGAGAAGAGTATGTCGACTGAAATGCCACCGGCCGGCCACGACCCTGAGGCAGCCGGCAAACTGCAGATCCTCGCCACGGAGCACTGGAGCTTGCTCGCAACCCGTTCGCTCACCTACACCGAATCCCTGGGCCGCGTGAACATGTTCCTGGCCATCCTGTCCGGCGCGGTGATCGCCCTCGCGCTCGTCGCTCAGGCCGATCGATTCGGGCCGGTGTTCATTGCGATCGCCATCCTCACACTCTCCGTTGTCCTGTTCACAGGCGTGGCGACCATTTCCCGCTTGATGCAGCTCAATCGCGATGACTTTCGGTGGGTGATCGGGATGAACCGGCTCCGGCACGGATACCTCGAAGTGCATCCAGAGCTGGAGCGAAATTTCACCGCCAGCCCATACGACGATGTGCCCGGCGCGCTCCAGACGTTTGGCATCGACGTGACAGCCGCTCGAGGGCTGGGGTCGGCGGTGCACGTGTTTCAAACGTTGCCGGGCATGCTGTCGGTGATCGTCGCGGCGGTCGCCGGCGCCATCGGCGCGCTCGCCGCAGTGGCCATCGATCTTCCACCGCTGGTGGTGCTGCTTGTGGGTGCAGCCGTATTCGTGCTGGCTGTTCTGCTGGTTGGAATTTGGAGCCGGAGGTCTTTCGGTCGAGGCGACCCGAGCCTTGACCCGAGGTTTCCGTCACCAAAGAAATAAGCTGACCTTGGGATGGCTGTGAACCCGGCCCTGTTTGGCTTCTCGGCCGAGTACCGCGGCGACCGGCGCGTCTACGACGGATTCGACGAGTACCTGCGCGTCGAATTTCCCAAACGTCATCCCGGCTGGGAGCCGAGGTTCGGCGAGGCGGATACGTTCGATGAGGCCAAGAACCGCCACGACTACACGTTCCTGATCAGCGGAGACGTCCCACATGCCGAGTCGCAGGCCGACGCGGAGCACAAAGTTGCTCAGCTGTTGGAGGAGATTGCGCGCGGGTTCAAGGGGGCTCGCCCCGACATCAAAGAAATCATTCCCAAGCCGATCACGAAGGTGTGGCGTTGGCGCGGGTAGCCCGGCCATCGATGTTCGAGTTCGCAGGAGGGGATCAAGCGTTTCTCGCACTCGCGGCCGCCCATCATGAGCGCTGCCTGCAGGACCCAGAGCTCAACCATCCTTTCTCTCACGGCGTCAACCCGGAGCACGTGGAAAGGCTGGCTCACTACTGGGCCGAAGTCTTCGGCGGTCCAGCACGTTACAGCGAGTCACACGGCGGCCACTCCGCGATGCTCGAAATTCACGCCCGCCAAGGCGCCGGCGACGACTTTGGCCCGCGCTTTGTCGCCTGCTTCATGCAGGCCGCGGACGATGTTGGGCTACCGGCCGACGCCGAATTCCGTGCGGGCCTCCGTGCTTATATGGTGTGGGCGACGCAAGAGGTGGTTTCGTATGCGCCGAGCGATGCACAGGTGCCGGCGGACCTACCGGTTCCGCGCTGGTCCTGGAACGGTCTCGAATCGCGCTAGGAGCTAAAACCGGCGCCCGCGAACGTGCTCGATTGAAAAGCTGGCGGTGTCCGCGATCAGCATCACTGCCATAACGCCGGCCTCTACTGGGTCGCTGACCACCACATCCGCGGCATCTGGGACGGACCCGGCCATGTTGGTGCAGAGGACGATGATCCCGGCGTCCTTGATCTCGCGCACCGCCTTGGCAATGTCGCCGCCCATCAGCGCGCCCGCGAGCACAAGCGCGCGCGCCCGATGGAGGCGGGCGACCGCACGCACTGCCTGGGCCAGCTGCTCCTCTCCCACCAGCGGAATCGTGTCGACCGAGATGCGCTCGCCGCGGATGTTGTGTCGATCGGCTTCTGAGATTGCGCCCTGGGCGACCATGCCCACCTGGGCGCCGCCGCCGATCACGATCACCCGCTTGCCGTAAATGCGCTGAAACGTGGGCACGCGGCTCACCTTGGTTATCCCCTGCAGACCAACCAGGTCCGCGACCAGCATGGCTTCATCGCCGGCGCCCGTGACCTCCAGCTGGAGCTCGGCCATCTGATCGCGATGCGCACCGCCGGCGATGTAGGTGATGTTTGCGCCGTGCCTGAAGATCGCCTCTGAGATCCGGTACAACACTCCCGGTTCATCAAGCGCGGTCACGAGCAGCCCAAGGGCCTCAACGTCAGACACGCGCAGAAGATAACGGTGCGGACCATCTGGCTGCGCGCTGTACAGAAACCGGATACTCGAGGTCGACATCGCGCTTCCCCACCTGAGTGGCTACTTCCTGGCGACGAACGCGACCATCCCATCGTCAGCGTTGGCGGGCTTGCCCGTGTAGCCGGCTTCGACTGTCACCTCGTGAAACCCTGCTTCGTCGAGCATGAGCAGGACCTCCTGGACCAAGTAGAGGTTGATCCTCAGGCTGTACTCCTCCTCCTTCACAATCTTTCCGTCGTGCCATAGATTTGCGTGAATCTGATAGGTGGTGGTCTGCTCCAGCGGATTCAGGTCGGCAACTCGGAACAAGGTCTCGATGTCGTCGCCGTCAGAAGCCGTACGTCGATCGCCCTCTGTCGGCCACTCTTCTGGAAGGTCCTTGCGATGTCCAGGGAGCCATTGCGCCCATCCGTCGCCATCGGCGTCATAGGGCAGGTTGTGGTTGGTGATCAGCAGCGCGCCCCCGGGATGGAGGTGCCGGTAGACGCGTTTCAGCGCCTCTCGATCGTAGTCACGACGGCCGCCGAGGCCGAACACGCCGCACATGTAGACGGTTCGATAGAGCCGCGAGAGGTCGAGCTGATGCAGTGGCTGGACTGTGAGTCGTGGCGTACGACCTTCCTTCAGCGCTTTCGTCTGAGCCAGAGCGATCATGTCCGCTGAGATGTCGGAGCCATCGACGTCCAGGCTCTCGGCCAACAGCGGCAATAGGATCCGTCCCGTTCCGCATCCGAGGTCGAGTGCAGGCTCCCCAAACTTGCGAATCGCCGCTCCGAAGTACGCGAGCTCCTCAGGCTTGGCGACGAGGAACTCGGCCCAAAAGCGTGCCATCAATCCGTGATGCCACGTACCGAACTCCGCGTCCACCGCCGCACCATAGTCCGCCAATAACGTCTAGAACGCGGCTCCTGCTCGCGAATCAGTCCTCTGGCGGGAATGGCTCCGCATGATGCCGCTCGACCTGCGCTTCAGCGGTTTCGTGATCCGCATAGGGGCCGTCGAGACGCACACCTCTTGCAGTGCCGGCCTCGTCGATGTCGGCGCTCAGCACGTACCAGCGTTTACCCAGGTGCAGGACCCCGTGATGCCGCTGGGCTGTCCAACTCTTGGGCGTGATCCCCACCCTCTCTCGCTCGGACATTTAAGTACTCCCTGGCGATGCTTTCGCTTGTGGCTCCCAGGCTACCAAACATGGGACTTGTTTCCCGCCCGCCCAGGCGTATGGTGGTGACAGCGGCCGCTCCCCAGCCCGTCACATCTTTTGAGCTGAACTGGCGGAAATGCCGAGCGGCCCGCTTGCCTCCCCGCATTCTCCTGCCTACGTGTGGCCTGGCTTGAACATCATCATCGCGCCGATGACCAGGATCACGACCAGGAGTCCGATGCTCGACTGTCTCAGTCGCTTCAGCTCCTCAGCGGAACCTGAACCGCGGACCAGCCTCACTACGCCAGGCCACTGCCTGATCACCAGATAGACAAGCGTGCCCAGGTAAAGAACGATCGAGGCCCACAGCCAGAACTGGGTCGTGGGATTGATGCCGGCCACGATGACCATCGCCGCGCCGCTGAAAGGCATGCTCAAGGCGGCGGGGAGGGCAAGCTTTTCAGTCACCACGCGCTCGAGCGCGAGCAGCTGGGATGACGCCGCAGGGCTTGCAGTGCGCACGAAGGGCAGCGCGATGGTGCTCCCATATGCCACGACGACCGCAATCAGGTGCAGCGCGAGGAAGACGAAGAACAGTCCTGGCATCTATCGCTTGGCCTGCGTCGGCGCGAGGATGACCACCGGAATCTGGCGCGCCGTCTGGGTCTGATACCGGTCGTAGTTGGGCCAGAGCTTTGTCAATTCCGCCCAGAGCCGGCGCCGCTCATCCGCGTTTGCGACTCGGGCGCGGGCGGAAAAGCGCTCGGTGCCGACCTGTACTCCAACCTCGGGAGTGGTTTGCAGGTTCAGCACCCACGCCGGTGGGGCGTCGCTGCCTCCTTTGGATCCGACCACCACGTACTGGTCGCGATCGCGGTGGTACAGAAGCGCCACGGTGCGCGGCAGGCCAGTCTTGCGTCCTCTCGTCTCGAGCAGAAGCATCGGCGCGTTGCCCAGCCGGCGGCCGATCCGGCCGCCCGTGCGCTCATAGATGAATTGATGGATGGCGAGCACGCGCAGCCCGAGCAGCCGGTCAAAGGTCGTCATCGGCATCAGACGAGTCTAGGGAGCCTCCAAGATCACTTTGATGAAGACCCTGGCGATTTCCGCGCGGAAAGGGCGCACGCAGGCGCGCCGATAGGCGGTTTCCGCGCGGAAACAGGTAGTGGTGCCTCAAGCGAATCCGGGCCGAGGTATGGAGGCGAGGAAAGGATCCTAGGTAGCTCCTTCTCACCGCCCCGTATCATCCAGTAATGTGCAGTGATATGCTTTGCTCTCATGATAGGTAGTAGTCTGCTCAACACTGAGGAGGCGGCTCGGTTCCTGAGAGTGAGCCAGGCTTCGGTTCGCCGGTGGAGCGATTCCGGTCTACTGCCGGCGCGTCGGGTGGGGCGCCGTCGCGAGCGTCGCTTCGCCCAGGCAGATCTGCAGCAGTTCCTCGGCCTACCGACCGGAAGCGTGGAGGCGGCGGGTCGGCCCACAGCCACGACGGTGACCGTCGGGGGAGCATCGATTCCGGTCAGGAGCCACCTGGCCCCGATCTACAGCACAGATCTCGGCCGCCTGAGGCTTTCTGTTCCCTTCCTGGCCGACGGCCTGAGGGCCGGCCAGCCGTGCTTCCTCGAGGCGACGGGCGCTGTTCTCGAGCGCTACGCCGACGCCCTGACCGAGCGCGGCATCGATTTCGCCGCGGCCACGAACAGCGGCCAGCTGGCCATTCTTGAAGGGCCAGGCTCGAACGCCGCAGATGCCATCAGCAACTGGGAGCAGGTTTTGGGGAGGGCTCTCGCCGGCGGCCCAAGCAATTTTGTCCGGATTGTCGGCGAGATGGCATGCGTCCGTCACATGTTCGGGTCGGACGCCGACATGATGGCTTACGAAGAAGCCTTCGATCTCATGGCTAAGCGAATCCCCGCGGTGACCCTGTGTCAGTACGACGCTCGCGAGTTCAACGGCGAAATCATGCTGCGCGTGCTCAAGGCCCACCCCGATTTGTTCGAGCAGAACCTCGGCGCTTTCCTGGTCTAGAAGGGGAACATGGTTGCGCAGCCGCTGATCCTCGATATCGACTTCCTCTCCCTCTTGAGCGCGGTCAATCGTCGCCGTCTGCTCGAGGGTTCGACCCGAACGGTATATCCGGCCGGTACGATCGCGATGCGACCGGAGGGTCCGGCCATGGCATTCTTGCTTGAACGCGGCCTGGCTCGCGGGTACTGGAATCTCCCCGACGGCAGACAGGCGACCATCGGGTTCGCCCACCCAAACGAGCTGATCGGCGGCGCGACGATGCTCGGGAATTCCCCTTGGACTTTGGTGCAGGTCATCACCGAGTCGGCTCTGACGGCGCTGGACATGAAACGTGCTCGCAACCTGGCGGAGACCGAGATCGACGTCGCATCCGCGATTAACGCACACCTCGCGATGCGTGTCCGGCAGGCCTACAGGCTGATCGCGATCCGCTCGTTGGGGAACATCCGGGAGCGCGTTGCTTACGACCTGCTCGATCGAGCCAGTCGATCACAGCTTGATGGGGGCCGGCTCGAGGTTTTCGCGACACAGGATGATCTGGCTGACTCCATCGGCTCCTCGCGCGAGGTGATGAGCCGCGCCTTGAGAGATCTGCGCGTCGTGGGGATCGTCGAAACGGCGCCCGGGGTCGTCCGCATCCTGGATCCCGAACGCCTGGCTGGGATTGTTCGCTCCTTTGTGATTTGAGTCACGCGTGCGACGCAAGTCACGGCGGTGGCAGAAAGCCACCGCACTCTGGAATGGCACACCCGCCATTTGATTGAAAAGCTGCACGTGCACTCGAAGCTCCAGGCTGTAATAGCGGCCGCTCGTTTGGGTCTGATCGAGCTTTAGACCAGCGTCGCCTGCAGGCTACGACTCCTCCGTGACCGTCTTTCTTCCCCGACTCTTCTTAAGCGCGGACCGCTTCGTACCCGGCAGCTTGGACTGGCCATCACGCTCGAGTCCGTTGGGCGCGGAGGTGCGCAGCTGCGCCTCGAGGTCAGCGATCCTGGCGCGAACAGTCTCTCGGGCCGCTTCGACCAGCTGGCCGACGTCGACTCCGTTGACTTCGGCCGATGCGAGGAGTGCTGCAGCTGGTACTACCGTAGTCGCCCGCTCCCAGGCGGACAGGGTCTGTCGCGCCAGGCCGTCGAGATGAAGGCTCGCCGCGAGCTTTCGGGCGTAGACCTCTTGTTTTACCGGCTTGCCACTGCCGGCATCCTGCCTGCCCTGCCTTAGCAGGCTGCCCGCCAGCTGGTTGTGCGCGGTGGCAGCCATGTCCTCTCGGAGGTGCTTTCTCACGAAAATTGCTCCCAATTAGAGCACAGCCGTAAGTGCATGCATGGACGTCGGGAATGGAATGGGCGTCGCCTGCGTCAAAGCCAAAGTCAAAAGCAACCCTGACGCCTCCAGGCCTGTCCGGCGGCTTATGGTCCAGATGAAGCGGTCATGGGCGCCTTACGGGCCCGATAGCGGCCGCGCCGCGGTCGCATTTGTTGCGGGAGGGTGAATTCTTTGGTCAGGTTTGCTGCCGCGTGTCTTCTTCAGACTCGACGCGTGTCCATCCGTGCCTTGCTAGCTGTGTGCGCGCTGCTCGGTCCGCTGGTCCTCAGTCCGATTCCGGCGATCGCGAGCACACCCGGCACGATAACCATCACAAACACGTCGAGCCCTTTCTCGTGGACCAGTGATCCATTCCCGGGCGGACTGAACGTCACCAACACCCAGGGCGACAACTGCTTTGACGCGACAGGCCATCCCAACCCGCGCACGGTTTCCGGACCGTCCGCCTGTGAGGTCTTCACGCTGCAGGTCACGGTGCCTGCAGGCTTCTGGACTTCCAACTCCGGCGGGGCAAAGCTCGATTTCGTGGTCGGGACCAACGACTTTGACTACTACGTCTACCAGAAGAACGCGGACGGAACCATCGGCGCGTTCGTCACCAGCTCCGCCACAGGCTCGGTTGGGGATGACGAACACGTCTTGATCGACAAGGCGGATGGGGCCTACTACATCGCGGCGGCTGCCTTTACCACCACCTCGACCTACACAGGCACGGCCAGCTTCTTCATCGGCCCGACGATTCCGAACGCGCCTCCGAAGGTCAAAGGCGGGCTGACTAATTACCGAGCCAGCCACGACATATTCACCTCTCACTCCGAGCCCCACATGGTCATGAACCCGCTCAACCACGCCAACCTCGTGGCGGGCTCGAAACAGTACGTGAACAACAAGCACTACCTGTTCAGGATCGGCATGTACAGCTCGTTCGACGGAGGCCGGACGTGGAGCGACTCAGGTCACCTGCCGGTCCCCGCTTGCCCATCCACTGGCCCTTGCTCGTCGCCGGCTGACATTTCTCCGACTTACTGCGCGGGCGATGGTCCGTTCCCTGACGCGTGCCGGTTCACCACCAGCGACATCTGGCTCAGCTTCGACGATGAAGGCAACGCGTACGGCATCGTCCTCGTCTCCCCATCGTCAAATACTGGATCGGGCTGGGAGATGTGGATGTACAAGTCGAGCGACGGTGGGCGCACGTGGCCGCTCACCAACCGCAGGGTGATACACGATCACTTCAATCGCACGTTGAGCCCAGCGTTCCTCGACGACAAGGACGCCATCGCCGTCGACAACTACACGCAAGCCGGGTCGGGTCCGGTTTTCACGCGCAATCAGGCCCGCGACGGCCGCATCGGGAACATCTACTCATGCTGGGGCCTCGACGGAACCGTCGCACCCACACAGCAACAGGTCGTGAGCACGTCCACCGACGGCGGAAACACATGGAGCGCCGCCATACCTGTCTCCAACGCGGGCTTCGTGCGGGAGATCGGCTGTCAGCTCGCTGTGGCCCCGTCCGGGAGGGTTTACGTCTCCTTCTTCGTCTATGCCCTGGCCGGACCGCCTGCGCCGTACTTCACCGGCGTCGGTCAATACCTGACGTGGTCCGACGATCACGGCACCAGTTTCGTCTCTCCGATCAAGGTCGCGGATGTGAACCCGGTTCCAAACCACCTGCAGCCGGCCGATAAATTCCGCAACCTGTCGCTTCCGGCGATGGCCGTTTCGCCCAAGGATGGAACTGTCTACCTGACCTGGGCCGATGAGCACACGAGCCCGACCAACGTCCAGGACGCGGACATCCTGCTGGTCAAGGGGACGGACCGGGGCCTCGGCCTGCCACCAAACTTCGGTACTCCGACACCGAGTGCTCCGATTCGAGTCAACCAGGACCCGCTTGGGAATGGGAAGGACCAGTTCCAGCCGCAGATCGCGGTAACTCGGGCCGGCCAAGTCAATATCAGCTACTTCGACCGCCGCAGCGACCCGAGCAACTTCTTCATCGACACGTATCTCTCGCGGTCGGATAACGGCGGCGCCACCTGGAGCGACACCCGAGTCACGACCAACATGTCTGACCCGAGGATCAACCCGCCGATCGACGGAGGCGGCAATTACTTCTACGGTGACTACCAGGGTCTGGCCGCGGATGACACCTGCGCCATCCCGTTCTGGAATGGGACGCATCTTGCCAACCTGTCGACCAAAAACGCCAACTACTCGGCCTGGCAGGAGGTTTTCTCAGCTCAAGTGCCCAACCATGCAAAGGCTTGCGCCTTCTGACGTGAAGGACGGTTCGAGGTCTGGGCCCTGCGCGTAGCTCCGCGCAGGGCCTCGGCCAGCGCTTGACCTGGCCCCATAGGGGCAGGTTTATCGTGTGGGTCGGAGGTGGAGGGTGCACGCAAAGCAGGCAGCAGCTCGTTCCGGCGTCACCGTCAAGGCGCTGAAGTATTACGAAGCCATCGGGCTGGTCGAACCTGCCGGTTGTACAAGCGGCTGACCATGGTCATCCGCGGCCGGACTGTTGAGCACGTCTTCTATCCGATCTTTCCTCCGAACGAGGACGCAGGTCGGGTCCTCGAATGGCTGCGTGGTCACCCCGCCTAGCCAGCCGCCCGCGGCGCTGATCTTTGATCTCGACGGAACGCTCGTCGATACCGTCGAGACGAGGATCACGGCGTGGCTTCGAACATTTGAGGAATACGGAATTCCGGCCGAGCGTGGGGACGTGGCGAAGCTCATCGGTTCGGACGGCAAGCGCCTCGCGCGGGTTGTCGCCGAGGCGGCAGGCCGGTCGATCGACGCCAATCTGGCCGAGCAGATCGATCGCCGCGCCGGCGAGATCTACAGCAAGCTCAACACCGATCCCCGGCCACTGCCCGGCGCCCGGGAGCTCCTGCAGGCTCTCGACGGCGTTGGCTTGCGCTGGGCGATCGCGACCTCGAGTCGCCCTGAACAGGTCGGGAAGTCCATCGAGGCGCTGAACCTCTCGAAGTCGCCAACCATCCTCGACGGCAGCCGCGTTGAGCACGCCAAGCCCGCTCCCGACCTGCTGCTTTTCGCCGCCCGGGAGCTTGGCGTCGAACCCTCGACAGCGTGGTACGTGGGCGATTCTGTGTGGGACATGCAGGCGGCGAGAGCCGCAAGCATGCCGGCGATCGGCGTGGTCAGCGGATCGGCGACCGCGGAAGAGCTCGAGCAAGCGGGCGCCTGGCTGACGGTTGACAATCTCAACCGGTTGATCCCGATGATTGAGACCCGAACCTGACCATGGAGATGCTGGATGCTCGATTCGGCGCCTACCTGGTTGTTGCCACCCTCTTGATCGTCACCCCAGGACCCGACACGGCGCTGGTCATCAAGAACGCCTTGGGCTCAGGGTGGCGGGCGTCTTCGATGACGGCGCTCGGAATCGCGCTTGGAAGCCTGGTCTGGGGTCTGGCGGCCGTGCTTGGCCTCGCTCTCCTGCTCGAAAAATCAGTGACCGCCTTCACGATCTTCAAGCTGGCAGGCGCTGCCTATCTTTTCTATCTCGGCCTCCGCACCATCATCGGCACATTGGGTCATCGCCAGAACGAGGCGGCCGACGAACAGCGCCAGACATTCCGTCGCGTAGCTGATGTTGTTGCACTCAGGCAGGGGCTCGTGAACAACCTTCTGAACCCCAAAGCCGGGGCGATCTTTGCCACCGCGCTGCCGCAGTTCGTCAGCTGGTCGGATTCGCCCCTGCGGTTGGTCTTGATGATGGCGGCATACGAAACCATCCTCCTGGTTTGGCTGAACCTCTACGGCTATGTGGTCAGCCGGGCGCGGCAGAGCCGGATAGGGAAGGGATTGAGCACCACTTTGGAGCGCCTGATGGGAGCAGTGCTGATCGCACTCGGCGTCAGGCTTGCATTCGAAAGGCAGTAGGGAGACTGGGAGTGCTGATCGCTGTACCACTGAGCGTTTCCGCGCGGAAACCTCCTGTGGATGCACCTACCTTGGTCCTTTCCGCGCGGAAACAGCCCTATGGCCTGCTCAGCAGCCTTCGCGCCGCGCCGCTGCGGCGGCGGCATCCGACCAGTTGAATGCGGCCAGGCTCGCCGAATAGGTGTGCGGGCCGGCACAGGCGACGCCGGTGATCTCGCTTCGGATCGACTGATCGACCAGAGACCGGTTCGCAAGTAGCGTCGGGGTCGCATCGCTCGACAGCTCGGCGAGATATTGCGGATCCATCTTGTGAGTGAACCTGGCGTGGTCGATGTTGAGATTGACCACGATCGCTTCCGGATTGGCCAGGTTCAGAGCCAGGAGCAGCGCCATGGCGGATATCGAGGTGGCTCCGACAAACCAGCGGCGTCGCGGGAATACGCCGGCCGCCTCGGCTGCAAGCAGAATGAAAACGATCGCGATCCACACCGCGAAGATGTGGCTGTAGAGGCGCAGCATGGTGAAGCCGTATGCCTCCTCGTAGAGGCTCAGGCGCCGGAAGGCGACGAAGACGATCAGCAGCGTCAGCCCGATCGCAATCTGCGCGAGGACCTGGAAGGCTCGCTTCGTAGTTCGTTCGGTGAGGCCGGTGATGCGGCTGAATAGGATGAGGACGACAGCCGTGATTCCGGCCACCCACAGCAGCTGGAAGAACCCGGAGCGCGCGTAGTCCGCGTACGTGACGCCAGCCGCACGAAGCGTGTTGCCTGCGGCGCCGGTGGCGGCCATAGCCTGGGCGACGGCGAAGGCGGCGAAGATCGCGTCCAGGACCGAAAGCACCACCAGTCCTTCGGTCGATCCGAGTCGCCATATCGGCCCATCGACGCGGGTGAGCGGTTCGGCCGCTGCCAACCGCAGCAGGCCGCCCGCGACGAGCGACCCGATGGCCACGAACAAAACGTCTGTGACCAGCTGACCAAAGTCAAAGTTGAGATTGAAGAACGACGCGAACACAGGGTCGGCTGCGGCAAGCAGGCCGGCCACCAGGAGCGCTATCGGCGCGGCGATGAGCAGGCCGCGCGCCAAGGGAGCGAGCACACCCAGCCGCAGTCGCACTCGCCCAAGCGGCTTGAAAACGAAGACTGCGCCTGCCGCGCCATGGACCACCCCATGAACTGAGCGCGCCAGCAGTTCCGCGATCCCCATGTCCATGAGCGAGCCGCGAACTGACAGCGACGCAGCCAGGCCGAGAAGCGCGAAGGACATGGCCATGTCGGGCCATAGCAGCCAGGGGCTCGCCCGAACCATCAACCACGCGCCGAACAAGACTGCGCCGGCAGCCAGCACTCGCGATTCGAGTGTCATCAGCCGGCCGGCAAACATCAAAGACAGGGCGGTGATCGCGAGAGTCAAGAAGGCCGCCAGGCCAAAGGCGCCCACGCGCAGCCATTGATCGGCAACCAGCCCGACGACAAGCGCGCTCGCGAGCGTGAGCCATGTCGCTGCTGTTCGCAGCTCGACCTTGAGCCATCCGGGATCGGGTCGGGTGACGGTAGCGGGAGTTGCCGGCTGCCACGAAGTGCCGTCCCAGCGCCACCGACCGTCGGCCGAGAGCTGACCGACGGTCGACCCTCCCTCAGGCATCGCAACGTTGAACACGCGAAACGCGCCCGAGGTTACGGGCGGGACAAGATCAGGGAGGCCTCGAGGGTGATGTGGGGATCGACCGAGACGAAGCCGGCGGCGCCCTGGGGCACCTCCACGCCGAAGTCCCCGACGGCGATGGTGGTGTTGCCCGCCGCGGCGATCTGTTGGTCCTTCAATTGAACGTCGAGGGCAAACGTGGCCGCTTTCCTGACACCGCTGACCTCTAGATCTCCAGCGACCCGCGCGTGGCTGGGGGCGCCGCTGGAAAGGACTGAGATCGATTGCGGATAGGGCTGGAAGACCGCATAGGGATGTTCGCGGGCGTGCAAGAAATCACGGGTGCTCTTGTCGCGGTCTGCAGTGTTGAACCCCGGCAGCTCATCCACGCTGACCAACGTCCCAATTTCGACCGCCACGCAGCCCGTCACGATTCGCGTTGCTTCTCCATCAGTCGCAACGAGCAACCAGCCGCTGACCCGCTCAGTCCGCGCGACCGCTTCATGCGGCGAGGGCAGTTCCTCGAATTTCTCGTGTGCGCGGTACCCGACGACAGAGCCGGCCTGAGTCAGCCAGAGTCCCGACAGGTCGCCGGCGGCGCTTGCGGCCGGAAAGACGGCGGGCTTTCGGCAGACTGCCGCGAGCGGGTCGTTGACATCGGAGGTGGGAGCTGGGGTTCGAGGGTGCGTGGCCGCCAAGCTCAGCGGTTGCGGCCGGCCGTGATAGACGAGTGTCACGGCGGCTGCAACGCCCAGCACCAGAACCAGGGCCACCCCGGCCGCGGCCTTCCACGGCCAGCCCACCTTCACCATATGCATCTACACCTGCCGGCTCCGTTTGGTTCCTGAGCTTTAGACTCCGATCAAAGGCGGGTTGCCGGATATCTGATCTCGGAGGTTGAGCTATGGCTGCGGTGAGTCGTGCAGATGCGGTTTGGGAAGGCGACCTGGGCAGCGGTAAAGGGCGCGTCATGGTCGCGAGCGAAGCGATCAGCGAGTTTCCTGTCACCTGGGCCAGCCGCGCCGAGCGGCAGCACGGCAAGACCAGCCCCGAAGAGCTGCTCGCCGCCGCCCATGCGGCTTGTTATTCGATGGCCTTGTCCAACGGCCTGAGCAAGGCCGGGCACAAGGTCGAGAGGCTCAACACCTCAGTCGAGGTGGAGTTCGTGCCCGGCACCGGCATCACCACCGCCACCCTGACGACGGTGGGCCACATTCACGGCATCGACGAGAGCGAGTTTCGGAAGCTGGCCGAAGAGGCGAAGGAAGGTTGCCCGATTTCCAAGGCGCTCCACGGCAACGTCACGTTGAAGCTCAACGCGCGACTGGACTTAGAACACCACTAGAAGATCTAAGAGTCTGAAGCCCACCAACGCGGGGAGACGATGAGACAAAGTCGCGACCGGGCCAAGCCCGGTCGCCCAGGCCACGCTAGATAGCTGTTTAGCTCTTAGCGGGACCGGTCAGCCCGGGAAAATCGACCACGCCCTGCAGGCGGAGCTCCCGCAGCTGGCCGGCCAGCCATTTGCGCTGATCCTTGATCACCTTGCCGTCGAGACAGTTCCACCAGCGGCCGTTCACATCGCGGGCCACCAGGAGCAGGCAGCGCGGCTGGGTGGCCCGCTGCCACGCCTTCATTGCCGGCTGCAAGACGATCCGGCGCGGCGGCGCCTTTTCGGCCATCGTCAGCTCGCTTGCGTAGAGATCGTCCGCCGCCTGGACGATCACCCCGCCGGCGACCAGCGTGCCGCCCAGGTTCTCGATCTCGATCTCGATCGGCTGGTTGGGAGAGGGCAAGCCCGTGAACGTCAGGTGTGGGACAGGCTTGGTGACGGTCTCCCAACGGGCGTCCGCGACCTTGCTGGCCTTCCGGGCTGCCAGATCGGCGCGCGTTGCGAACACTGCGGCCCACATCGCGAGCACCGCCGTGACAACCGCCAGGACGACCACGATCTGCTCAGAGCTCATTGCTTCTCCTGCTTGACGCCGTCAGGACGAGGATCTGGCGCCAGATGGTAGCGCCGCGAATCGTAGTCGCGAATGGCGGGCAGCTGCAGGAGTCATTTTGAGTAGCGCGTATGCTGAAACCCGAGATGGAAAAAGCCACTTTCGCCGGCGGTTGTTTCTGGGGTGTCGAGCATCTCTTCAACGAGGTGCCGGGCGTGATCGATGCGGTCTCCGGCTACGCAGGAGGCTCGAAGGACAACCCTACATACGAGCAGGTCTGCTCCGGAAGGACAGGCCACGCCGAGGCGGTCGAGGTTACGTATGACCCCGCGAAGGTCACGTACGACGAACTGCTCAATGCCTTCTGGAACATGCACGATCCGACGACGCTCAACCGGCAGGGACCCGACCACGGTCATCAGTACCGTTCGGTGATCTTCTTCCACAACGTGGAGCAGGAGCAGGCGGCGCGCAAGTCGAAGGAGCAGGCGCAGCGCTTCTTCGACCGGCCGATCGTCACCGAGATCGTGCCCGCACCGCACTTCTGGCCTGCCGAGGACTACCACCAGCGCTACTTCGAAAAGCACCCAGGTCACTACTCGTGCCATTTCATTCGAGGATGGGTGCCCCAAGAGGCCGCCGAGGAACCCGCGCGCTAACCCAGTACTAAATACCCTCGGCGAGCACTATCCTTAGCGGCCGTGCGTTGTGACCATTGTTCGCATGACGTTCCGGATGGCGTTTTCTGCACGCGTTGTGGCGCGCACCAGGGCACCACTGAAGAGTTCGGCAACGCCAAAACACGAGAGCATCGTTACGCGGCCCATCCCGGCGAGCACGTGGCCCAGCCGTCCGTGCTCACCACGCTCATGCCTCACCTTGGCCACCACAAGATCCACGAGTTCCGCTGGGCATTCATCGCCGGCCTGGCCGGCATCCTGGTCCTGTACCTCGCCGGGCTGATCTCGGCCGCCATCCTCCTCTCGGCCTTTCTCGTCCCGGTCCTCTATCTCATCTATCTATATGAGGCTCAGGTCTACCGCGACGAGCCGGCCATCGTGCTGGGCTTCACCCTGGGCGGCGGAATCATCATCGGCATCGTCGCGACCGTGTTCGAGCGCATCGTCTACAACCCGCTCCAGTACAGCGCAAACCCATTCAGCCACGCGGGCGTAAGTGTCGGAGGCTTGCTGATCGTTGGGTTGCTGTTGCCGGTGGTGCAGGAGGCCTTGAAGCCGCTGCCCGCCTTCTTCCTGCCCAAGCGCGCCGACTTTCCGGAGACGGTTGACGGCCTTGTATTCGGAATCGCGGCCGGGCTCGGCTTCAGCCTCGCCCAGGCCCTGATCGGCTTCTCCGAGGTGTTGACGGCCTTGCCCGCGCACGTCGAGCCCGGCAACTGGATTTACGACCTCACCACGCTCGCTGTTTTTCAACCGCTGCTTCAGGGGAGCGCGACCGGAATGATCGTGGCCGCGATCTGGCGCTGGCGCCGCGGACGGCTGGCCGGGCGCGAGATTGGCGCCGTCGCCATGGCCGTCATCGCTCACATCGCATTCGCCGGCGGGACGCAGCTGATGAAGGAGACGTCGGTGAACTCGCTTTTCATCCTGGTCTGGCAGGCGGCCATCGTCGGAGCCCTCTTGATCTACATCCGCTACCTGCTCCACCACTCCTTGCTCGAAGAGGCCGCGCATATGGGGTATGCGGAAACTGTCTGTGCGAACTGTCACATGCACATCGTCGCGTCGGGCTTCTGTCCGAACTGCGGCATGGCGTTGACCGCCGCACCCAATGCGGTCAAACGGAGCCGCCGGCCAAGGGTGGAATCCCCGGCCAGTGCGGCTAGGAAGAGCTAGATGGCGCTCACCTGCGCCAGGTGTGGCGCGCAAAATCCTGACGGCAACCAGTTCTGCTCGGCATGCGGTACGCCGCTGACGGCGGCCGCCGCGGCGCCTCAATCCGCGCCGCCGCCTGCCCCGCCCTCGTGGCTCGCCACCCCACCGCAACCAGCGGCACCAGCAGCGCCCGTCGCGTACGCCTCGCCCCCGCCAGCCCCGGCCGCCTATGCGAGCCCGTATTACGCACCCGCCGCCGCGATGCCGCAGGCACCGGTCCATCGCACGCCATGGATCCTCATCGTCAGCGCGATCGTGGCCCTGATCGTGGTCATGGCAGGATGCGGGACGGCGATTGCCCTGCTCGGTGGCAAGGCCAGCATCAGCGGGGGCATAACGCCTGACCTGCCGAGTCCCAGCCCCGCCGGATCACCGAGCCCGGTCGCCTCGCCGATCCCGATCCAGGGTCCGAGTGCGACGAACCCAGTCGTCACCGTTCCTGTGCCGGCCGGATGGGCGGTCTCGGCCAAGGACAACGAGTCGATCACCCTGTCAGATCCAAACGGCCTTGGCTTTGTTTCTGTCGCGAGCGGTCTTCAAAACCCACACATGACCGCGCAGCAGCAGAAGGCGGACTTCGACACGGTTTGGAAGAGCAAGTATCCGGACACCGTGGAGTGCGGCGGCGTCAGACCCACCACCGGGTCCCTCGGCGGCGTGCAGGGAATCTTCTGGCAGCTTTGTTTCACCATCGTGTCAAGCGGTCGTTCGCTGCCCGCCGAGACGGATGTGTTCGTGGGGACGAACGCGGATGGCAGCACCTGGTACGGCGTGATCCTGGTCACCGCCCAGACTTATATGCAGAACCTCAAGAGTGAGGCCGCGCCCATCCTCAAGGGCATTCAGTGGAAGCTCAAGTAGCCGCGACGTAACGGAGCCGCAACACTCCCGCCGGTATCCTGAGTGGCCATGTTTGCCCGGTGGGGCCGTTTTGTCTACCGCTTTCGCTGGGCCACGCTCATCGCTTCGGCGCTGCTGCTCGGCTTTTCGATCCTGGCGATCTTCACGGGCGGAACGCTTGCGGATAACGGCGGCTTCGGTGCGGACCTGCCGGCCGGCAAAGCCGCACAGCTAATCAAGGACGAGATTCACCCACAGGGCGCGACGGGCAGGGGTGGCTCCAGTTTCACGCTGATCTTCAGCAGTCCAACCCTTACTGCCGACGACCCGGCCTTTCAACAGGCGGTGCAGGACGCAGTCACGCCGCTGAGCAGCGACCCGCGCGTTGCCACGGTGACAACGCCTTACAGCGTCCCGGATGCCCAGGGGGCGGCGTTGATTTCCAGGGACTCGCACAAGGCTCTCGTCATCGTGGACCTCACGGACGACTCGCGAAAGGCACAGGACTACATCGACCAGGTGGTTGGTGAGGTTCATCGCGGTCCGCTCAGCGTCGTCGCCACGGGCCAGGTACCGATCAATCAAGCCTTCAACAAGTCGCTCGAGAACGATTTGAATCGAGCGGAGGTGGTCGCCCTTCCAGTCACCCTCTTGCTCCTGGTCTTGATCTTTGCGTCGATTGTCGCTGCGCTTCTGCCGATCGGCGTTGGCCTGCTCGCTATCGCCGGTGGTGTTGGCGGCACTCTGTTTCTCGCGCATTTCACCGACGTGTCGCAGTACGCCATGAACGTCGTGACGCTGATCGGTCTCGCCGTGGCGATCGACTACTCGCTGTTCATCGTCAACCGTTTCCGGGACGAGCTTGCCGCGGGAGCCACGCGAGAAGACGCGATCGCGACGTCGATGTCAACGGCGGGTCGTGCGATCACGTTCTCAGGCATCACGGTCGCGATCGGGCTCTCGGCAATGCTTTTCTACCAGGGCACCTTTCTCGCCTCGATGGGAGCAGGAGGCGCGATCGTCGTCGCGATGGCTGTCGTGTACGGCCTGACCTTCCTTCCGGCGCTGCTCTCGGTGCTCGGCGGACGCGTCGACAGGCTCAGGCTGCCTTTCCTTCGCGCGCGCCGGGAGGGTGCCGGTGCATGGCACTCCATGGCGCTGTGGGTGATGCGGCGGCCTGTCATCGTGCTGGTCCCCGCGCTGGCGGTACTGGTTCTAGCGGGAACGCCTTTCCTTCAGCTGCGGCTGGCGCAGGGCGGTGTGGACCAGCTCCCGCCCTCCAACCAGGCGCGCCAGGGTTACGACACGCTGGTCAAGGATTTCCCCGGCCAGGATCAGACGACGATCGAGGCAGTCGTCTACTACCCCGACTCGAGTCCGCTCACCACCGACCACGTCGGCGACGTGTACGACCTCAGCCGGCGGCTCGCGTTGCTGCCCAACGTGCTGCGCGTGGATGGCCCAGTCAACGCCGAGCCGAACCTGGCCAAAGCCGACTATCAGCGACTGTACTCAGGGCCTCGCGAATCACTGCCTCCGGCGATGCAGCAGGCACTTTCGATCAGCGCCGGCGACCACATCGTGCGGCTGTATCTGGTCACCAACCAGCCGCCGACGAGCGATGAGGCTCGCGCCATCGTCAGGGAGGTGCGGGCCGAGCAGGTGACCGGCGGTCAGGTGCTCGCCACCGGGGAGACGGCCTTCGACCTGGACGTCGTCAACTTCATCCTGGGCAGGACGCCGACAGCAGTCGGGACGGTGATCCTGATCACGTACATCGTCCTCTTCTTGCTCACGGGATCTCTCGTGCTGCCTCTGAAAGCGGTGCTGACCAACCTCTTCTCCATCTCGGCTTCGTTCGGAGCGATGGTGTGGATTTTTCAGGAAGGCCACTTCAGCCAGCAGCTTGGATTTACCGCGCAGTCGATCGATCCGAGCCTTCCCGTGATCCTCTTCAGCATCGTGTTCGGGATGTCGATGGACTACGAGGTCCTGTTGATCAGCCGGATCCAGGAGGAGTACCGGCGCACCGGCGACAACCAGGCAGCGGTAGCGATGGGCCTGGAGAAGAGCGGCCGGCTGATCACCGGCGCGGCGGCGATCATGGTCGCCGTCTTCCTGGCCTTCGGTCTCGCGGACGTGGTGATCATCAAGGCGATCGGAATCGCGCTGGCGGTCGCCGTCGCGATCGATGCGACCATCGTTCGCATCCTGATCGTGCCGTCGATCATGCGCATCCTCGGCCGGGCCAACTGGTGGGCGCCGCGGCCACTGACCGCGCTTTACCTCCGCATGGGGGCAGGAGAGTCTCGACCGCCGGCTTCAGTTCCTGCGAGAGGCTAGTCGTGCCCTCATTTGCTTCAAAGCGCCTACCGATCGAGCGAAATGGTGTCGCCCCCGACGGGTCCGATGTTCGCGTGTTGCTCAGCCTTGCCGGCGGCAGCATGGCCCACTTTGAGCTCGCGCCCGGGCAGGTCTCGAAGGCTGTGGCCCATCGGACGGTCGAGGAGATCTGGTTCTTTCTCACCGGTCGGGGAGAGATGTGGCGTGAACAAGAGGGACTCAGTGAAACGGTTGAGGTCTCGCCTGGCATGTGCTTGACGATTCCGCTGGGGACTCGATTCCAGTTTCGATCGAGCGGCGACGTTCCGCTGTCAGCGGTCGGAGTGACCATGCCGCCGTGGCCGGGCGAGGGCGAGGCCTACGTGGTGGATGGACCGTGGTGAGCCTCCCAGCAAGTAAGGGGCGCTAGGGACGCCCCCTACTGCTTTGGGGGAAGCGGGGGGTGTCAAGAAAACTTTCGTCCCTTTCAGCCTGGCGCGGCTTGCTGAATGCCCGCTGTAAGAAAGCTTGGAAGTTGCTCGGAATATCTCGTAGTGGCGCGTTTGGCTTGGGAGTGGTTAGATTCCAGGATCTGGCCGGGGGGGCCGGCCGCAACTGAAGAGGTGGCTGGATGAGGGTCAAACTGTTCGCACTCCTGTCGGCGGCCGTCCTTTTCGTCCTCGCTGCGGCTCCCGCCTCGGCGACGAGCGGGGGTGACAGCTACCTCGCTCTGGGTGATTCGGTCCCATTTGGATTCAACCCGCTGCTCGACGCGTCGAACGCCTCGAATTTCGTCGGCTACCCCGAGATCGTGGCGCAGCGGCTGAACATCGAGGAGGTCAACGCGACCTGTCCCGGTGAGGCGACGGGGGGATTCCTCTCTTTGACCGGCACTGACAACGTGTGCCGCCCATACCGGTCCGTTTTTCCGCTTCATGTCAGCTACTCGGGTACCCAGATGGCGTTCGCGACGGCGTACCTGACCTCGCACCCGAGGACTCGATTGGTGACCCTCACGTTGGGGGCGAACGACCTGTTCCGCTGGCAGAAAGACTGCGCTGTGACGCCGCAGCCGTTTGGTACATGCCCGCTCGGCCTGTTCGGCATGCTCGGAGTGATGCAGGCCAACCTGAACACGATTCTTCACGGCATTCGGGCCACGGGCTACACCGGGCTGATTGTGGTCGTCACCTACTACTCGCTTGACTACAGCGATGTTTCGGGCGCGGTGCTCTTGAACAGCCCACTGGTTGCGGCCGCCGCCGCAAACGGAGTCCTCGTTGCGTCCGGCCTCGACGCGTGGGCGGAAAAGGCACACGGCGGCAGCTCGTGCACGGCCAAGCTGCTGATCATGCTTCCGACCGGCGATTGCGACGTGCATCCAACGCAGCTTGGACACAAGAAGCTAGCTCAGGAGATCACGAGCACGATCGCCGCAAGCTGCCCCGCGCAGAGCCCGATCGAATGCCTCGGTAGGAACCAAAACTAGCCAGACGGGGAGGCCAGCGGCAGCTCGACCTCGAAGGTCGCACCGCCGCCGCTGGTCTCCTTCACCTTCACATTTCCTCCGTGCGCGCCAACGACCGCGCTGACGATGGAGAGTCCCAGTCCGGCGCCGCCGCTGTCGCGGCTGCGGCTGGGGTCGGCTCGGTAGAACGGCTCGAAGATTTGCTCGAGCTCGTCCGGGTTGAGCCCTGGACCGTGATCGATCACTGACATCCGGCCCACGCCATCCACCGTCGAGACTGCGATCTCGATCGAAGTCTGCTGTGGGGTGTGGACCAGCGCGTTGCGGACCAGGTTTCCGAGCACCTGGCGCAGCCGCGTGTCGTCGCCTTCGACGACGACCGGCCCTGGAGCTGACATCGTGATCTCGCGTTGCGGCGCCACCGCGCGCGCGTCGGCCGCGGCGTCGCTGGCGATCGCCTGCAGGTCGACCGGCTTGGTTTCGAGCGGCCGTCCCTGGTCGAGTCGTGCGATCAGCAACATGTCGTCGACCAGGACCGACATGCGGACCGACTCCTCCTCGATTCGCCTCCGTGCGAGGTCCGAGTCGGCAGGCGATTCGGCCGCGCCGCGCCGGAGCATTTCAGAATAGCCGCGGATCGACGTCAACGGAGTGCGCAGCTCGTGCGAGGCGTCGGCGATGAAGCGGCGGAGCCGGTTGTTGGATTCGGTTCGCTCTTGGAACGCCGACTCGATCTGGCTCAGCATCCCGTTGAGGGCAAGCCCGAGCCGGCCGATCTCTGTTTTCGGCGTGGCGGGCTCGACGCGGCGGCTCAAGTCGCCGGCCGCGATATCGGCCGCAACACCGCCCATCTTCTGCAGCGGCCGCAGCCCGATGCGGATGATCAGCAGAGCGAGCAGCGCTGTCGCGACGACGACGCCGAGGCCGATCAATGCCTCGTTCAGCAAGAGCGTCGCAAGCGTCGATTCCACGCTGGTCAGCGGAATCGCGAAAACCACGAACTGGCCGCTGAACGAGTTCTCAGGCCAATAGGTCAGCCGATACCGCGACACATCGCCGGTGCCCTCCACGGTCTGGGGAGTGGCCGGGACGTCAAGACCGGCGCTAGGCATCGACTTCGGAAGCTTGGGTGCGCCCGTTGCGGCGCCTCCGAGCCCAAAGCCGCAGGCAATCACAACGGAGCCGTCACTGCGAAGCAGCTCCGTAATCGTTCCCGGTGGAAAGTCGTTCGCTGAGCCGGGCCCGCGTCGCTGGCACTGGTTGCCGATAACGCTGACTGCAGTGTCGACCGTCGACCGCGCCTTGAGCTGGTCGTCGATCCGTCCGATGAGCGAGTTTTGAAGCGTGATGTATGTGACCACGTCCGACACAAGCAGTCCGACCACGACCAGTGAGATGACTCCGATCAGCAGCCGCCCCCGGAGCGACAGCGTCATTTTCGTGGCGTTCTTAGGACGTATCCGACACCGCGGACGGTCTGGATCAGCGGAGGGTCGTGCCGGTCGACCTTGCGGCGAAGGTAGCTGACATAGGTCTCGAGCACGCTGGCATCGCCGCCGAAGTCGTAGTGCCAAACGTGGTCGAGGATCTGGCTGCGCGTCAGCACGCGCCCGGCGTTGATCAGCAGGTAGCGCAGCAGCCGGTATTCGGTGTTGGTCAGCTCGACGACGTGCCCGTGGCGCCGCACCTCATGGGCTTCGTCGTCCAGCTCGAGATCGGCGAGCGAGAGCTTGCCGTTCTCTGCGTCGTTCCCGTGACGCCTGAGCACGACACGGACCCTCGCCATCAGCTCCTCGATGCTGAACGGCTTGGTCACGTAGTCGTCGCCGCCGATCGTCAGGCCGTGGACCTTGTCCTCGGTGGCGTCCTTGGCGGTCAGGAAGATGATCGGCACCTTGCTTCCGCTGCTGTTGAGTCTGCGGAGCACCTCGATGCCGTCGATGTCGGGCAGCATCACGTCGAGAATCACGAGCGCCGGCGAGAACTGGGTCACGGCCGTCAGGGCGCCGCGCCCGGTCGCGGCCGTCTTGACTGTGAACCCTTCGTAGCGGAGAGCCATAGCGACGAGCTCAGTGATGTTGGGTTCGTCATCGACGACCAGGACTCGGGGTCCGTCCTTGTTCACGCCTCCAATGCTGATCGAGTTTCCTGGGGATTTGCTCAGAGAACGTTGGGAACCAGGTTCGAATTCGCTTCGGGCGCGGGCCAGCCGGCGACCCGGTGGACCCCGCCTTTGAGATCGACAAGCCG
>DASQAU010000298.1:0-20295 GCA_035635595.1 Candidatus Eiseniibacteriota bacterium | reverse complement strand
GGCGCTCAGCGTAGCCGCGACTCTTGTCGCGGTACTGTCCCGTCGAGCGACAGTCGTCATTCCGATCGGGTACAAATCCCGGGGTGAAGGGGACCGGGTCAGGTTTGGCCGTTGGCGCGGCCGTTGCACAAGGATCTGGCGTGCGCCGCCCAAGGGCGATGCTCGAAGGAGTGGACCTGCTTCTGACTTCTGACGATCGCGTCGCCATCGATCGCTTCGAGAACGAGGGTCGGTGCGAGCTGTTACTCCAGGGCGAGCTGCGCCTGGACGACGCGCGCGAAGTGTTCGAGCGGGCCCAGGCGGAAGATTGCAGCCGGGTGGTCCTGGACTTCAGCGGGTGCGAGGTCGAGGACCGGGCGCTGTCGGCGTTGGCGGACCTGTTGAACGAGGCGCGCGTGCGGATCGCCGTCCGGGGCCTCCGGGAGCGGCAGCTCCGGCTCCTCGAATATCTGGGCGCCACGCGGCCGCCCGTTGTCTGACGCGGCCGGGAACGTTGATGAAAGGAGCAGGGCGATGGCTGGATTCGAGACCTACAAGGACGCATTTCCTCATGCCAGGCTGACGCGTTCGCAGAAGGGCGTGCTCGAGGTCGTGCTCCACACGGACAGCGGCACGTTGGTCTTCAATGGCTACGTCCATGAAGAGTTTGTCGAGCTCTTCCACCAGATCGGCCAGGACGCGGCCAACCGGGTGGTCATCCTGACCGGCGCAGGCGAGGCCTTCATCGATCGCATCGATCCCGAGGGCTTCGACTTCTTCTCCCCCCGCGGGTACGACAAGATCTATCGCGAGGGCAAAAAGGTCCTTGCAAATCTGCTCGATATTCCAGTGCCGGTCATCGCCGCAGTCAACGGACCCGTTACGGTCCATTCCGAATACGTGCTTCTTGCAGACATCGCGATCGCGACGCCAGACACGGTGTTCCAGGACAAGGCGCACTTCGCCTTCGGCATCGTACCGGGCGACGGCATCCATTCACTCTGGCCGGAAGTCATCGGCTCGATCCGCGGCCGCACATTCGTGCTCACTCAACAGATGCTCGATGCCGAGGAGGCGAAGACGCTGGGTGTGATCAGCGAGATCGTCCCGCGTGACCGCCTCCTGGATCGGGCGCGCGCGATCGCCGGACGCATCGCGGATCTTCCGCCGCTCACCGCGAGCTATACCCGCGTCGCCTTGACACAGAAGCTGCGCCGGATCGTCGACGAGAGCGTCGGATATGGCCTCGCTCTGGAAGGAATCTCCGCCGCTGACGTCGCTCGCTCGCAAGTGCGTGAAAAGGAATCCCGGCAACAGGCGCCTCGTTCGGAATCATGATGGCCTTCATGTTCTGCGAGCGCCGAACAGCCACCCGGCGAAGATGCGTGTCAGAAGTGGCATCACGAGCCACGTCAGAGACGCAACGGCGACTGCGGCGGCGACCACATTGCGGAGAAGCGGATGCCAGCCAGGCAAGAGAAACGCGAGGAGCGGCTGCAAGGTCGACATCAGCGGGTAGGCACCCAGGAAGGTTACGAGCGCCATCTTGACCCGCGCAGGCGGAGACGGGCGAGGCTCCTCGGGCGGTGTAAACCACCCACCCAGGCCGGCCTGCTCCGTGATGTACGGATCGTGCTCGGTGAGATCGCGCAGCCGGCTCATCCACTGCCGGTAGTCCGCGGACTCCTTGAATGCCCGGCGCGCCTCGAGATCCGCGAAGTGGTGGATGATGGTGTACTCGCGCGCGCCCCCGGAATGGGGCCGCACGACGTCGATGCCGCGGCTGCCCGGAAAAGAACGCGCGAACTGGATGAGCTGCCGCATCGCCTCCTCGAAAGCGGCCTCCGCGCCGGGCTTGACGCGGCGGCGCAAGACTACCGTGACGGGCTCTTGCTTGGTCATGTGCGCGCGTCCGTCCTGCCGTCAGGCGCTCAGAAGATCTTCTCCACGGTGATCGGCAGGTCGCGCACTCGCTTGCCCGTCGCGTGATAGACGGCGTTGGCAATCGCCGGCGCCACCGATACGCCGGTGAGCTCGCCGAGGCCCTTTGCCCCGAGTGGGCTCGCTTCCTCGTCGAATCCACCGACGAAGAGGACCTCGAGCTTCGGGATGTCCGCATTCGTCGGTACCAGGTAGCCGGAATAGTTGCGGTTGAGGAAGCGGCCCAACACCGGATCGGTCTCGGATTGCTCGAGCAGGGCCTGCCCGACGCCCCAGATGATGCCCCCGATGGCCTGGCTGCGCGCGGTCTTGGGATTGATGATCCGGCCGGCGTCGTAGGCGCCGACAAAGCGGCTCAGGCGGACCAGCCCCAGGTCCGGGTCGACGCGTACTTCCGCGAAGACCGCGGAGAAACTGAAGATCGCTTTCGGTCCGTCCGCCTCTGCGATCGGATCGTAATCTCCGTCGGCTACCAGCGTGGAGAGTCCGTGGCGCGCGAGCAGCTCGGGATAGGTGATGTGCAGGTTCTTTCTCGCCAGCACCAGCCTCCCGTCCGTGACGACCACGTCTTCCGCGGCCGCACCGGCGAAGGGCGCGTCGGGGCCGGTCAGGGCCAGCAAGATCGCCTTGTCGCGCGCGGCCTTCGCTGCGAACAGGACCGATGCGCCTGCGTTGGCCATCGTGGACGAGCCGATCGCCCCGTGGGACGGGGGCAACCTCGTGTCGCCTAGCCGCACGGCCACTTTTTCCGGCGGCAGCCCCAGCGTGTCGGCGGCGACCTGCTGCATCACGGTGTAGGTGCCGGTGCCGATGTCGTGCATCCCGGCCTCGACGAGCGCCGAACCATCGCGGTTCAGCGTCACTCGTGCCTTCGCCGGCCAGCGCCAGTGCGTGTAGATCGCACCTGCAACCCCCTGCCCGATCAAGTAGCGCCCGTCCCGCATCGAGCGTGGCTCGGGCGTTCGGTTGTCCCAGCCGAATCTCGCCGCCCCCGCCGTCAGGCACGCGCGCATGGCCCGCGTGGAGAAGGGACGTCCGCTGTGCGGGTCGATCGGGGTGTCGTTGAGCAGGCGGAGCGCGACCGGATCGACGCCGGTCGCGTAGGCGAGCTCGTCCATCGCGCTCTCGAGCGCGAAATGCCCGAGCGCCTCGTGAGGAGGACGCATGACGGTCGGCGTGCCGCGATTCACGCGAACGGTCTTGTGATTCGTCGCAATGCCCACGCTCGCACCCCACAGCGAGCGCGTGCAGTTGGCCGCGTACTCGATGTAGTTGTCGAACACCGACGTCGGCGAGATGCTCTCGTGGCGGATGCCGGTCAGCTTGCCATCCCTGCCTGCGCCGAGGGCAATCGTCTGGATGGTCGCTGGCTGGTGGCCGACCATCGAATACATCTGCGCGCGCGTGAGCTGCAGCCGCACCGGCCGGTTCAGGACCTTCGCGGCGACCGTCGCAAGCAGGGTGTGCGGCCAGACATAGGCTTTGCCGCCGAAGCCGCCACCCAGGAACTCGGAGACGACGGTGATCTTCGCGGCCGGTACGCCGAGCACGATCGACACCAACTCCCTGGTGCCGAAGATGTGCTGGGCCGTTTCATGGAGCGTCAGGTTGCCGCCGGCGTCCCAGATGGCGGTCGTCACGTGCGGCTCCATCTGGTTGTGGTGGCGATCGCACGTCGTGTAGGTCTTCTCGATCTGGACGGCGCCCTCCGCGATTCCACGGTCGGGCTCGCCAACCGACGACGCGACGGGCCAGAGGAATTGCGGCGGGTCGACGGCGTCTTTCGTCGATTGCGGGCCGAACACCACCGGTCGCTCGGCCTCATACTCAACGTCGATCAGCGTGCCGGCATGCCTCGCCTGGTCGAGCGTCGCGGCGACGACGAGCGCGATCGGCTGACCGGCGTAGTGGACCTTGTCGTCCTGCAGTGTCAGATAGGACTGTCCCTGCGGATGGAGGTGGCTCCAGGGCAAGGGCGTCGGGTTCATGCGCGGCATGTTGCGATGGGTGAACACCGCCAACACGCCGGGCGCCTTCTCGGCCGCGGAAACACCGATCGACACCGTCCGGCCGTTCGCGATGGTGCTATGGACGATCGCGGCGTGGATCGTGCCCTCGACCGGAATGTCAGCAGTGTACCGCGCGCTTCCGGTCACCTTGAGCCGTCCGTCGATGCGTGAGATCGGGCGTCCGATTGCGCTCATGCGCGGGCTCCCGCCGCCACCAGCGCGCTCCGGGCGATGCGCTGGGCAAGCTCGACCTTGAAGGCATTGTCGGCGAGCGGGCGGGCATCGGTGAAGGATGTAGCGATCGCCAGCTTGAGCGCGGTGATGTCGTCGAGCGAAGCCCCGCGCAGCGCCGCTTCAGCTGCGGTCAGGCGCCAGGGCTTGTGCGCTACGCCGCCCAGGGCGAGCCGCGCCGTGCGGATGCGTCGCCCATCGACGGCGACAGCGGCCGCCGCCGAGACGAGCGCAAACTCGTAGGACTGGCGATCGCGCAGCTTCAGGTAATGCGAGCCGCGTCCCTCCGCCCTTGCCGGCACTTCGATCGCGATGATCAGGTCGCCTCGCTCGACCGCGTTGTCGCGCTCCGGCGTATCGCCGGGTAGACGATGGAAATCCGCAAAGGGGATCGTTCGTTCGCCAGCGGGCCCGCGCACCACGACCGTCGCGTCCAGGGCCGCCAGCGCCACGGCCAGATCGGATGGATTGGTGGCAACGCACGCGTCGGACCATCCGAAGATGGCGTGATTGCGATTGAAGCCGTGCAGCGCCGAGCAGCCGGAGCCAGGACGCCGCTTGTTGCACGGCGGATCATCCTCGTCGCGGAAATAGGCGCAGCGGGTGCGCTGCATGATGTTGCCACCCATGGATGCCATGTTGCGAAGCTGGCCGGATGCGGCAAACAGCAGCGCTTCCGCGATGACGGGGAAGCGTCGCCGCACCTCGGTGTCCGCGGCCACATCGCTCATCCGGGCCAGTGCCCCGATCCGCAGGCCGCCGTTTGCCAACGCTTCGATCCGCGCCATGCCGGGCAACCCATTGATGTCGAGCAGACGCGCGGGGAGCGCCGCGCGGTCCTTCATCAGGCCGATCAGGTCCGTGCCGCCCGCGATGAAAGCGACCTCGGGGTCCCGGACGTGGGCCGCGATGGCAGCCGCTGGATCGTCGACTCTAGAAAGCGCGAAGGGGTGCATCGTTCAGCTCCCCGCCGCCGCTTCGGCGACGGCATCGACGATGTTGGGATAGCAAGCGCAGCGACAGAGGTTGCCGCTCATCCGCTCACGAATCTCCGCGTCCGACAGATCCGCCACCACGAATGGGCTCCGAACGTCAGCCGTGGCGGCGCTCGGCCAGCCCGCTTTCGCCTCTTCGATCATCGCGACGGCCGACATGATCTGCCCGGATGTACAGAACCCGCACTGGAAGCCATCGTGCTCGATGAACGCCGCCTGCAGCGGGTGCAGGTTTCCGTCGCGAGCCAACCCTTCGATGGTGGTGATCCGCTTGCCGTCCTGCATCGCCGCCAGGGTCATGCAAGAGAGAACGCGGCGGCCCTCGATATGGACAGTGCATGCTCCACATTCGCCCCGGTCGCAGGCTTTCTTCGTACCCGTCAAGCCGAGCTCACCACGCAACGCATCGAGTAGCGTGGTGCGAGGCTCGACCGTCATGGCGCGAACCTGGCCGTTGACGGTCATGCTGAAATGCGCGACCGGGGCGCCGTGCGTCGCGGCGTGCTCGTCGCGGACATCCGTGCCGTCACTCGAGGCATCGCCGCCTGCCGTCAACCTGCCAGTGTTCTCGCGGTCGGGTTTGATCATTGATCACCTCAACATCACTCGTCGCTCGAGTACCGCTGCTCCTTCCATGGGTCTCCATCGGTCGAGCGGCACCTGCGGGGTCGGGCCGGCGGACAGGACGGGAAAATCGGTGGTGAGGTACTGGCCTGGCGGCAGCCTGTCCTCCGCCCCGGTTCGCCGACCAGAAAAGCCTCGAGAGATGATGCCCATGTGCGCTCCTAGCCGGTCATCGCATCCGCGTTGTCCGGAGTCAGAATCCCGCCAAGCCCTGCGGGCTGTTGTAGGGAATCGTCACGCGGGTGATCTCCTCGAGAGAGCCGTCCGGCCGTGTGGCGTAGCCCACCAACTTCGAGGCGTTCCCGTAGATCTGGTAGAGACAGGCGCCATCCGGCGTCAGCCAGCTATCGCTCGGTCCGCTGCCCACGGTTCCATTGAGCGCCCTGAATTTGCCATCTCCCGGAACCTTCTGGCCCGCGGGATCCTTCGCGATGGAGAGCACGTTGCCGTCGATGCGGTAGCTGCTGACGGTGCTGTAACCGAAGTTCGAGGTGTACACGAATCGGTCATCGGGCGAGATGGCCAGCCAGCACAGCTCGGAAGGCAGGCCTGCGCTCGTGTCGATCTGCACGAGCGGACTGATGACGCTGATTCTACCGTCCGCGTCGATGCGGCACATGGCAAGCCCATCCGAAACGGCATACCCGATGATGAAGGTGTCCGGCCGGTTGCGCAGGAAGGCGATGTAGAACGGAGAAGCGCCTTTGGCGTCGTAGAGCGAGGCGGCGCCGAGCGTACCGTCCCCGCCCACCGGGAATACGACCAGGCCGTCGGGGTCTGGTGCATTCGAAGCGATGAAATGCAGTGTGCCGTCTGGCCGCGGGATCCAGAGGATCAGTGAGCCGTCCGGATTTTTTCTACTGGGCAGCTCGTCGAGCGCGGTGCCTAGAATGAGGAATTTCCCCTCGGGCGCGAGCACGGCCATCGTGGGCAAGCGATTGGGCCAGTCCCTCGTGCTCACCGAGTATGCCTCCGGACGCGCCGCGAGTTTGCCTTTGGCGTCGACCGACATCAGCCGGAGATGGTCGGGGCCGAACGAGTGCACCACGAAAAGCGTGCTGCTCGAAGGGGCATAGGCCAGCGATTTAGCGCCACCGTTTGTGGGGTTCCCCGTCCGCTCGACGTCGAGCAGCGAGACCCGGCCTTCCTCGTCTACAGCGATGCTGGAGACCGAATTGTCGCCGCCGTTGGTCGCGAACAGAAAGCGACGATCCGGCGTGAGAATGACGCTGCCCGCACCTTCGAAGTCGTTCGGCCGGTTGGTGTGGTAGATGGGGCTCAGATCCCCGGAGCCGGTGCCGCCCGTTGCCACACGTTCCACCTCGGTCAATGCGCCGCTCGCCGCCCAACGATAGTGAATGATGGCGTTGCGCACCTCGTTCGTCTGCATGTAGAGATGCCCGCCACGAGAATGCGACGAGCTCCGCTTTTTCGACATCGGGGAAACGCCGGCAGCTTTTGCAGCAGCAACTTCCGGCATCCCGCCGGCGACGGCGGCTCCAGCCGCAGCGCCCGCGACCATCCGGAGAAACTCTCGGCGATGCACGCCGCCCCGTCCTTCCGGCCGCATTTCTTTCATCTTCTTCGACATGGTGATCGCTCCGCACAACGGGGGCGCGACGTCGCGCGCCCCCGTTGACCGGAATCAGAATCCCGCCAACCCTTCCGGACTGTTATAAGGGATCGCCACGCTGGTTACTTCCTCCAGCGAGCCGTCCGGTTTGGTGGCGTACCCCACCAGCTTCGAAGCATTCCCGTAAATCTGGTAGAGATAAGCCCCATCCGGGGAAATCCAGTTGTCGCTGGGGCCGCTGCTGACGTCTCCACAAAGCCCCCTGAAGGTGCCATCGCCCTCGACGTCGGGGCACGCAGGATCCTTCGCGACTCTGAGCTCGGGGCCGTCGATATGGAAGGTGCTGACGTTGCTGTACCCGAAAACCGTAGCGTACACGAGTCGGTCATCGGGGGAGACTGCCAGCCAGCAAAGTTCAGCGGCCGCGCCTCGCTTTGTGTTGATCCGTACGATTTTGCTGACGCCAATTCTGCCGTCTTCATCAATGCGGCACATGCTGACTCCGTCAGCGACGGCATAACCGAGGATGAATGTATCCGGTCGGTCGTGTAGGAAAGCGATGTAGAAGGGAGAAGCGCCCCCTCCGTCCTGGAACGAGGGGTCGCTGAGCGTGCCGTTTGCACCCACGCGGAAGATGACGATGCCGTCGGGATCTGGTGCATTCGAAGCCACGAACGTTGGTTTACCGTTTGGACCAGGCACCCAGAGAATTGGTGAACCGTCCGGATAGGTGCCGGAGATCGCAATGGGCACATCGAACGTGGTGCCGACAAGGAAAAACTTCTCATCTGGTGAGAGCACACCCATGGTTGGAACACGGTTTGGTTTCTCCGGTGTATTCGCCGTGTACCGCTCCATGCGTGGCGTAAGCTTGCCATCACTGGAGACCGACATGAGCCGGATATGATCGGGCCCGAACGAATGGACCACGTAAAGCATGCCCTTCGAGGGCGAGTAGGCCAGCGATTTCGCAGTACCGCTCTTTCCCTCTACAGCGTTCCCCGTCGGCTTGGTGTCGATCAGCCTGAGCTTGCCCTGGTCGCCCACGGCGAAGCTGGAAACCGAATTGTCGCCGCCGTTGGTGGCAAACAGAAGCTTGTGATCCGATGAGAGGATGACGCTACAGGCTCCCTCAAACGAATTCGGCGCGCTCTCCTGACCGCTGATCGGCTTGAAAGTCCCCGAACCTTTACCGCCGGTGGCGACACGTTCCACCTCTGTGAGCGTGCCGTTGGCGGAACGATGGTAGTGAATGATCGTGTTCTTGACCTCATTGGTTTGGATGTAGAGATGGCCCGCTTGCCCGCTCGACATACCCGTCTGCCTTGACATGCCTGCTTCCTTGCTCATTCCCATACCCATGACATCTCCCTTGGTCATACCCATTGTGAGCTCCTTATTGTGAAAGGCTTGATTCTCTATTTAGTGCGGTTCCCGTCCCGAATTAGTGGGGTTCCCGTCCCGGAGGATGGGATAGAACTGAATCCAGGTCATGTCGGTCTTCGAGACGAACGTCTGGTGGCAGATGGCGCATTCGCTTGCAGGGGATTCCGCAGCCGACTCGTTGTACGGCAGCGGATGGTGCCCGAAAGTGAAGAAGCCCCACCCGTTCGTCTTGGCGAACCGCTGGCTGTCCTTGATGGTCATGTCGATCCCGTTGAACTCGCCGTTGAAGAAGCCGCGGCCCGATGGCTCCTTCCGGGACCCGTCGTTGAAAGTCGGCTTCAAGACGCGAGTCAGCTCTTTGATGATGACCGTTCCCTCGGGAAAATTCCCGGTCTTCAGATACGCGTCGACGTTCTTCCTTTCGATGTACACATGATGATATTCGGGGAAGTTCGCCCTGGTACAGTTCGTTCCGCCCGCGTTGCAGTTGTACTTCCCATTATTGAGGCCCTCGGGAGTCAGGGGAGCACCGACGAAGACCCACTTGCGAAAGACGGCCGGGTCCGGCACCTTCAGCCTGCCCTGCGAATCGTAGACGACGAGCGATTCTTCAGTTTGCGCAGCGGCGGGCCTCGTCTTGAAGACCAGCAAGCTCACCGCAACCAGAGCACCCACGACGATCATCGACACCAGATACTTCTTCATCAGTGCATCTCCTTTCTTTTGTGGTTGAAACAACCCGGCAGCGATCGGGGACCGCTGCTTACTTCGAAGAGAGAACCGGATAACCTTGGACGTACACCCAGTCCGTCGAGCTGGCCGGGATGTGGCAGCCCTGGCAGTCCTTCGCGAAGCCCGTCGCGATCTGCTTGTCGGGCGAGTCGGGCTTGAAGAGCGCCCATCCCCATCCGTCACTCCAGAGCGGATTCTGGGGGAAGCGTCCTTTCGCGTCCTTGATCATCACGAACCATTGTTTCGTTCCCGAAGCCCAGTGCGCGTCGCCGGTCGTCAGTGGGCCGTGGTCGCTCCCGAAGACTTCCTTGACGAGCACGGCTCCATCGGGAAACTGGCCAGTCTTGCGGTAGTACTCGGCCGTGCCAGGTGAAGCGTAGGTGTAATGAATCTCCGCCCCACGCTCACTGCCGCTGGCCATGGGTATTGCATCGAGTACGGTAAACGTGCCGAGGATCTGGTAGTGGTCTCGATAGCCGACCGGTTTCCGGATGTTCCCGGACTTGTCCACCAGATCGAAACCGTCGCAGGTCTTGTGCACCTGTGACCTGGCCTCCCGGTAGCCTGCCAGAGCGATCAGCGCGAGAACGACCCCGATGCTGGCGAGCTTCATTTCCATCCCTTCTCCGGCCCGCGTGAAGCGGGCATGTGCGTGAACGACCCTATTGCAGCAGTCGCGCCAACGACGCGTGTGACTGGAACGGAGGTCCTGCTGGTTCCATCGTCGACAGCCGATCCGCAAGATCTGATCCCGGGTGGATCACCTGCCGTCATTCGAGGGGCGGACGTGTCCGCGACCCGGCGGCGTCAGCGGTGCCGGCTGAGCCCACTTGCCAGCAGGAATGCGGACGAACGGCCAGCTACTGAGCGCCGGGCGAATCTGCTAGCGTTCCTGACGCACCACGTTCGAGGACGGGGTGAACGCGAGCGACGGCGCATCGCCGGCCGGACGTCCTGGACCACATGTACGTGGCACTCCGGCTCGAAAGGAGGTGGACCGAAGGCCTTCCGATGGCGAACGAGCAGTATTGGGGTTGGAGGTTTGGAGGTGACCCGTGGCAATCGAGGAATACAAGGCGGGTATCGATGTCGTTGGTGACGTGGCGGCCTGGGGTGCCCACTTCTGCCTTTTCTACGAGACCAGGGAAGACCTGCTCGACACGTTGATTTCGTATTGCAAGTCGGGATTGGAGAGCGGCGAGTACTGCCTCTGGATCGTGGCCGAGCCCTTGACGGTCAACGAAGCCAGGGACGCCCTCAAAGGTGCGGTCCCTGACCTGGATCGACACCTCGACAGTTCACGTTTGGAAATCGTGCCCGCCCGCGACTGGCTTTTCCCGGGTGGCACTTTCGACGGCAAGAGAGCGACGAACAGCTGGCACGAGAAACTCGCCAGCTTATCGGGCAAGGGCTACGCCGGCGTGAGAGTCACAGGGGACACGACCGGGCTTTCGAAGCAGAACTGGAGCCCCTTCTGCGAGTACGAGGATGGCCTGAACGAGGTGATCGGGAATCAGCGCCTCGCCGTGCTCTGCACGTACCCGCTCGAGGGCTGCGGCGCTCCTCAAATCCTGGACGTGGTGCGTACGCACCAGTTCGTCCTGGCAAAGCGACACGGGAACTGGGTCGTCGTCGAAACCGCCGCCCTCAAGCGAGCAAAGGCCGAGCTCAAGAAGCTGACTGAGGAGCTCGAACGGCGTGTCGTCGAACGAACGAGCGACCTGCAGCGGACCTCGGAAGCGTTGCGTGAGGCGCAGGCGGAGCTCGCGCACGTCAATCGCGTCACGACGATGGGACAGCTGGCGGCCTCGATCTCCCACGAAGTCATTCAGCCGATGACCGCGGGAATCACCCACGCTCGGGCAGCCCTGAACTGGTTGCGTGCCGAACCGCCAGAACTGGACGAGGTGCAGCGGGCGCTGACTGGTGTCATCGAAGCGGGCAAGCGCGCCACCGACATCCTGACCCGGATCCGCGCCATGTTCGAGAAGACGCCTCCACGAAAGGAGCCCTCGGATGTCAACGAGGCAATCCTTGGACTCGTGACCCTGACCCGTGGCGAAGCGCTGAAGAACGGCGTTTCGGTCGAGACGCGACTCGGGGATGACGTGCCGCTCATTCAAGCGGATCGAGTGCAGCTGCAGCAGGTGATCCTGAATTTGATCATGAATGCCGTGGAAGCGATGAGTGGCGTCAGCCAGGGATCGCGAGAGCTGCTCATCACGACGCAGAAGGACGCGTCGGGCGGGATCCTCGTCGCGGTGCAGGATTCCGGGCCGGGACTGAGCTCGGAGAGCTGCGAGCGCGTATTCGACGCGTTCTACACGACCAAGGCTGACGGCACGGGCATGGGTCTATCCATTTGCCGTTCGATCGTCGAGCAGTACGGTGGACGCATCTGGGCCTCGCGCAAAGCCGGCCCCGGCGCGACCATTCAGTTCACGCTGCCTGTCGAGGGCACTGCACACGAGGCTGCGTTGCCGGGCACCACGATTCAGTCGCCGCAGGAGCGGACGATCGATTGTCCTCGGTGATCCGTTCTGGATCGATGTGTACCTCGCGGGCGGCCACCCTCCCGTCTTGCGCGATCACGCGGTCTCCCCGGCAGCGGCGCGCAGCTTCCAGAAGTGCCGCGGCAAGAGGCTGAGTCCCATCAGCACGAGTTGGGAGGCGATGAATCCCGCCAGCGCCCTGAAAGCGCCCTCCATGAACCCGTAGGAGTGCAGACCGATGCCGAGCATGTTGACGCCGAACCAGGAGAAGCTGGTGACGACGTTCCCGAAGATGGCCATCGCCATGATCCCCTTCTCGCGGACGTACCCGCCCCAGCGAGCGTGGAGGATCATCGCGTTCCAGAGGACGATGAGGAGCGCGCCGTTCTCCTTCGGGTCCCAGCCCCAGAATCGTCCCCAGGATTGATCGGCCCAGATTCCGCCGAGCACGGTGCCGACGAAGCTGAAGAAGAGCGAGAAACAGATCACTCCGTAGGTCATGGAGACCAGGGATCCACGCGCATCCGCCCTCTCACCTCACGTGAGGAGCCCAGGACTGCTGGGACCGCACAAGGAGGGGTGACGATGCCGAAGCTCGAATGCTCTCAGTGGTACGACCTCTGCCGTGACATGAACTGGCAGTTCAAGTACGTCACCGACGCGGAAGTGTGTACACCGGCACCCATCATGGTGTGCCGGTTACGGTGAAGAGAGGACCGGATAACCCTGCACGTACACCCAGTCCGTCGAGCTCGCTGGGATGTGGCAGCCCTTACAGTCATTCGTGAAGCTGGTCGCGACCTGCTTGTCCGGCGCGTCAGGTTTGAAAAGGGCCCATCCCCATCCGTCGCTCCAGAGCGGATTGCCAGGGAAGCGCCCTTTGCTGTCCTTGATCATGACGAACCAAACCCCCGTGGTCGTCGCCCAATGCGCCTCTCCGGTCGTCATCGGACCGTGATCGGTCGCGAAGGTCTCCTTGACCAGCACGGCTCCGTCGGGAAAGTTGCCGGTCTTGCGGTAGTACTCCGCGGTGCCGGGCGAAGCCCAGGTGTAGTGCAGCTCCTCCGCACCACTCTTGGGATCGACGACGCTATAAGCTCCGAACGACTCGTAATGCTCTCTGTAGCCAGCCGGTTTGCGAATGTTCCCGGACTTGTCCACCAGGCCGAAACCGGTGGGGCTCTTCTTGGCCGGTGATCCGAGCTGGGGGTACCCGGCTAGCGCGAAGAGTGCGAGAAGTACCACCGAGCCGACGAGCTTCATGATTCCTCCTGTCGGCGGCTCGGTGCAAGCGTTGCGCCATGCGCCGAATCGAGGAGTGGCGCCTGTCGACGCGCCGGCGTTGATCCATCCGGGATCACGTCTGCAGATCGTCGTCGACGGGGGAGACAGGAGGCGGTACTGCTCAGCCGGTCAACCGGACATTTCGCGGCGAGCCCATCTTGAATTCACCGCGGGTCTTGCTCAGCCGGTCATCGGGCGATACTTCTTCAGCAGCTTGACGAACGATCCGCGGTTCAGTCCCAGGCGTCGAGCCGCCTCGGACTGGTTGCCGCCCGCCGCGATCATCGTTCGTTCGATCAGCTTGCGCTCCACCGCCTCCCTGTGCTGGTAGAAGTTCGAGGTGCCGGGGGGCGGTTCGGCGCCAGGTCCGGCGCTTTCGAGCGGACCCGGGGCGGCACTCATGGTCTCTCCAACGGAGAGCTCCTCGGCGTCCAAGCCGATCGCCCAGCGCTCGATCACGTTCTGCAGCTCGCGGATGTTCCCCGGCCAGGAGTAGCTCTGGAGCCTCTCCAACGTGGCCGCGTCTACGCTGCGGACCTGCTTTGCCGTCCCCCCCGCGCGCATCCGCAGGAAGTGCTCGACGAGCTGCGGGATGTCTTCTTTGCGTTCCCGAAGCGGCGGGATGTGGATGGGACAGACGTTGAGCCGGTAGAAGAGGTCGCTCCGGAACCTGCCGTCCGCGATTGCTGCCTTCAAGTCGCGATTGGTGGCCGCGACGATCCGGACGTCGACCCGGATGGTCTGGTTGCCGCCGACCCGCTGGAATTCGCGCTCTTGCAGCACGCGCAACAGCGCGACCTGCGTCTCCGCGGGCAGATCGCCGACTTCGTCAAGGAACATGGTTCCGCCGTCGGCGAGCTCGAACCGTCCCGCCCGCTGATGCAACGCTCCCGTGAACGATCCTTTCTCGTGGCCGAACAGCTCGGAAGTGATCAACGACGGCTGGATGGCCGCGCAATTGATGCTCACCAGCGGCCTTCCCGAGCGAGACGAGAGCGCGTGGATCGCGCGTGCCACCAGCTCCTTCCCGGTGCCCGTCTCGCCCAGGATGAGGACGGTCGAATCGGTCTGCGCCACCATCGTGGCTCGTCTCAGCACCGCCTTCATCGTCGGGCTGCTGCCGATGATCGTGTCCAGGGAGGTTTGCGTCCCGCTCTTTCGCCTGTTTGCCGCGTCGTCCGCGCGCGCCATCGCCTGCCGGACGGCTGCCAGCACGGACTGGTCGTCGTACGGCTTCGTGAAGAACTCCAGGGCGCCGGACTTCATCGCGCGCACCGACATGGGGATGTCGCCGTGGCCGGTGAGGAAGATGATCGGGATCCGAGCGTTCGCCTTGGCGAGCTCCTGTTGCAGATCGAGCCCGCTCAGGCCCGGCAAGAGGACATCCAGCACCAGACAGCCCGCCTCTTCGGTTCGCGAGCGGACGAGGAATTCCTGAGCGGACGCAAGAGTCACCACCGGCAGGCCCGCCGAGCGGAACAAGCTTGCCAAAGAGTCGCGGATCAACTCGTCGTCGTCGACGACGTAGACAGGACGGTGTCTCTCGCCCATAGGGCAACCCCCGCTCGAGGTGACCACGCCGGACATCTCGCCTTCGGGCGGCAGTATCTGTCCGCCATGGATCTGATGAGATCCGCATCGCGGGAAGGCGATTCATCACACCTTCGTATAGGGATCTTTGTCTATGAAGCGAACAGCACGCACTTCCCGGTTGGAGGAGCGGAGTCGTTGGCGCGGCCAGGCCTTTCAGAGCCTCGTCCGCCACCTTGAATTCACCGCGGCGGCGGCGCATAGATCGCTGCGAGCAGGACTGCGACGCTCGGTCCGGTGAAGGAAGGGATCGTCGAATTGTCGGATCGCGCCTCCATCGGTCCTGTCCTCTCGCGGGCGCCTCAGCCCGAAAGCGCCAGGGAGCTCTCCGGCTACGTGTTCTCGGCACTTCGAGAGGGCGAGGTCAACTTCTACCGAGGCTCCGGCGACGGGTTGGATCCCATCCTGTTGGTTGCGCCAACCGGGGAACAGGCTGCGCGCGAGTTGCTCAAGCGCCTCGAACACGAATACGCGCTCAGGGCGCTCCTCGACCCTGAGTGGGCGGCGCGGCCGCTGGCCCTCGTCCCGCGGGAAGGGCGAATGTCGCTGGTGCTAGAGGACCCCGGCGGCGACCCGCTGGATCGCTTGCTGGGCCGGCCGCTCGAAGTGACCGGATTCCTCCGCATCGCCATTCCGCTCGCAGTTGCACTCCGCCGGATGCATGCGCGGGGCCTCATCCACAAGGACGTCAAGCCCGCGAACGTCCTGGTGGACATGGAAGGGGGCCGCGCTTGGCTCACCGGTTTCGGGATTGCCTCCCGGCTGCCCCGCGAGCATCGGGGACCCGAGCCGCCCGAGGTGATCGCCGGAACGCTCGCGTACATGGCGCCGGAACAGACCGGTCGGATGAACCGCTCGGTCGACTCCCGCAGCGATCTGTACGCGCTCGGCGTCACTTTCTACGAGATGCTGACGGGGACGCTGCCCTTCGCTGCCGCTGATCCGATGGAATGGGTGCACTGTCACATCGCACGGCAACCGGTCCCGCCCGACGAGCGGGTCGCGGGCATCCCGGGGCCGCTCTCGGCGACGGCGATGAAGCTCCTCGCCAAGACCGCAGAGGACCGCTACCAGACCGCGGCCGGTGTCGAGGCTGATCTCAGGCGGTGCCTTGCCGCATGGGAAGCGTTCGGGCGGATCGACCCGTTCCCACTCGGTACGCAAGACGTGTCCGACCGTCTGCAGATCCCGGAGCGGCTGTACGGGCGGGAGCGTCAAATCGACACGTTGTTGGCGGCGTTCGACCGCGTCGTCGCTGACGGGGCTCCCGAGTTGGTCCTGGTCTCCGGCTCTTCCGGCATCGGCAAATCCTCGGTGGTGAATGAGCTTCACAAGTCGCTCGTACCGCCGCGCGGCCTCTTCGCGTCCGGCAAGCTCGACCAGTACAAGCGCGACATCCCTTATGCGACGCTTGCGCAGGCTTTTCAGGGCCTGATCCGCCCGCTGCTGGGCAAGAGCGACACCGACCTGGCTGGCTGGCGCGACGCCCTTCTCGAGGCGTTGGGCCCGAACGGCCTGCTCATGATCGACCTGGCGCCTGAGCTGGAGCTCATCATCGGTGACCAGCCGCCGGTCCCGGCGCTGCCGTCACAGCAGGCACAGAGCCGTTTCCAACTCGTGTTTCGACGGTTCATCGGCGTCTTCGCCCGCCCGGAACATCCGCTGGCGCTCTTTCTCGACGATTTGCAATGGTTGGACGCGGCGACCCTCGATCTGTTGGAGAATCTCTTGACCCAGCCGGATGTGCGTCACCTGATGCTGATCGGCGCCTATCGGGAGAACGAGGTCGATGCCGCTCATCCGCTGAAGCGCAAGCTTGAAGCCATCAAGAGCGCCGGCGGGAAGATAGAGGAGATCACGCTTGCGCCTCTCGCTCGTGAACACCTCGAGCAGTTGATTGCGGATGCTGTTCGCTGCGAACCGGCATCGGCCGTGCCGCTCGCGCAACTCGTGCATGAGAAAACCGCCGGCAACCCATTCTTCTCGATCCGGTTCCTTTACGCACTCGCCGAAGAGGGCTTGCTGACCTTCGACCATGAGGCCGCCCGCTGGTCCTGGGATCTCGATCGCATCCACGCCAAGGGCTACACCGACAATGTAGTGGACTTCATGGTCGGGAAGCTGACCCGCCTCCCGGCCGAAACGCAGACGGCGTTGCAACAGCTGGCCTGTCTGGGCAACGTCGCCGGGATCGCGACGCTTTCGATCGTTCTCGGGGCTTCAGAGGAGCAGGTCCACGCCTCTCTATGGGAGGCCGTCCGTCAGGAGCTGATCGAGCGCCAGGACGGCTCGTACAAGTTCACCCACGACAGGGTGCAGGAAGCCGCCTATTCGTTGATCCCGGAACCATCACGGGCCGAGGTCCACCTCCGGATCGGGAGGTTGCTCGTGGCGCAGACGCCTCTCGACGAGCAGGGGGAGGCGATCTTCGAGATCGTCAATCAGCTCAACCACGGCGCGGCGTTGATCACCGTCCGAGACGAACGCGAGAGGCTGGCCGAGCTAAACCTGGCCGCAGGCAAGCGCGCCAAGGCCTCCACCGCTTACGCCTCGGCGCTCAAGTATCTGATCGCTGGCGCGGCGCTGTTGGCGGACGACCGGTGGGAGCGCCGGCATGGGCTCACCTTCGCCCTGGAATTGGACCGGGCCGAATGCGAGTTCCTGACTGGCGAGCTCGCCGCCGCGGCAGATCGCTTGACCATGCTTTCAACCCGCGCCGTCGACACGGTCGAGGAAGCGACCGTCGCGTGCTTGCGCGTGGATGTGTACTCGACCCTCGATCAGAGCGACCGCGCGGTCGCCATCTGTCTGGACTACCTCCGACATCTGGGCACGGACTGGGCGCCGCATCCGACAGCAGAGGAAGCGCGACGGGAATACGAGCGGATCTGGTCAAGGCTGGGAAGCCGCAAGATCGAGGAGCTCATCGAGTTGCCCTTGATGAGCGACCCGGCGTCCCTGGCGACGCTGGATGTCCTGACCAAGGTCTTGCCGCCGGCATTGTTCACGGATGCGAACCTTCTTTCACTGGCCATCTGCAGGGCGGTCAATCTCAGCCTCGAGCGGGGCAACAACGACGGGGCGTGTGTTGCCTACGTCTGGCTTGGCCAGGTAGCCGGACCGCACTTCGGCAACTACAAGGACGGATTTCGATTCGGCCGGCTCGGCCATGACCTGGTCGAACAGCGTGGCTTGAATCGCTTCCAGGCCAGGACCTACATGGTCTTCGGAAGTCACGTGATGCCATGGACGAAACATGTCCGGGCTGGCCGTGACCTGATCCATCAGACGTTCGAGGTGGCGAACAGGATCGGCGACCTCGTCTTTGCCCTGTACAGCCGCATCAACCTGAACACGAACCTCCTTGCAGCGGGAGATCCGCTGGCGGAGGTGCAACGTGAAGCCGAGAATGGCCTCGAGTTGTCGCAGAAGGCAGGGTTTGGTTTCGTGATTGACGTCACCGCAGCACAGCTCGGTCTCGTCCGGACACTCCGTGGGTTGACCTCCAGATTCGGCTCATTTGACGATCGACAGTTCGATGAGCTTCGATTCGAGCGCCATTTGGAGGATGATCCGGTAGTCGCGCAACCCGTGTGCTTTTACTGGATCCGAAAGCTGCAGGCTCGCTTCTTCGCCGCCGACTCGGTTTCTGCCCTCGATGCCGCCTTGAAGGCGGAGCCGCTGCTCTGGACAGCGCCATCCAATCTTGAATTGGCGGAGTATCACTTGTACGGCGGCCTGTGCCGGGCGGCATTGTGGGATTCCGCATCTCCCGGCCAGGGAAAGCAGCATCTCGAGGCATTGAGAGCCCACCAAGAACAGCTCCAAACATGGGCGGAGAATTGCCCGGAGAATTTCGAGAACCGCGCCGCGCTGGTGGCCGCCGAGATCGCACGCATCGAAGGTCGCGACCTCGATGCCATGCGCCTCTACGAGCGAGCGATCGGCTCGGCCCGCGCGAACGGCTTCGTCCACAACGAGGCACTCGCCAACGAAATCGCCGCGCGGTTCTACGCGGCGCGCGGCTTCGAGACGAACGCCCACGCCTATCTCCGGAACGCGAAGTCCTGTTATCTGCGCTGGGGCGCCGAGGGCAAGGTCCGGCAGCTCGAAGAGACCCATCCGCGGCTCCGCGAGGACCACGCGGTGGCCTCTTCCACCGCCACGTTCGGCGCCGCGCTCGAGCAGCTGGACATCGGCGCGGTGGTCAAGGCCTCGCAAGCCATTTCCGGGGAGATCGTCCTCGACCGGCTCGTCGAAACGCTGATGACCATCGCCCTCGAACATGCCGGCGCGGAGCGCGGTCTGCTCATTCTCCTCCGGGGCGACACATTGCAGATCGAAGCAGAGGCCCGAACCGACCACAAGACGGTCGAGGTGAGGCTCCGCCGGAACGCGGTGACACCGACCGAGCTGCCCGAGTCCATTCTCCGCACGGTGATCCGGACGCGGCAGAGCGTGATCCTGGATGACGCCTCGACGCAGAACCCGTTCTCCGCGGACCAGTACATCCGTCAAGCGCACGCCCGATCCATCCTTTGCCTGCCCTTGGTGAAGCAGGCCAAGCTGGTCGGTACGCTCTATCTCGAGAACAATCTGGCACCGCACGTCTTCACGCCGGCCCGTCTCGCCGTGCTCAACCTGTTGTCGTCGCAAGCGGCGATCTCGCTGGAGAACACCCGGCTCTACAGGGATCTCCAAGAGCGGGAAGCGAAGATCCGCCGGCTGGTCGACTCGAACATCATCGGGATCGTGGTGGCGCACTTCGAAGGCCGGATCCTCGAGGCCAACGACGCTTTTCTCGAAATGGTGGGATACGACCGCGAAGATCTCGCCTCCGGACGGATGCGATGGACGGAGATGACCCCCGCCGAATGGCTTGGCGTGAGCCAGCGCGGGGTAGCTCAGCTGAGGGCGACAGGAAGCTGCGAACCTTTCGAGAAGGAGTACTTCCGGAAAGACGGCAGCCGCGTTCCGGTGCTCGTCGGCGCGGCGGCCTTCGAAGGACAAGACGTAGGCGTCTCCTTCGTGCTCGACTTGACCGAACGGAAACGTGCGCAGGAGGCGCTGCACAAGGCGCAGGGGGAGCTGGCACACGTCGCGCGCGTGACGACGGTGGGAGCACTGACCGCCGCGATCGCTCATGAGATCAAACAGCCGATCGCCGCGACAATCACGAATGCCGGCGCCGGTCTGCGCTGGCTTGCTGCCCAGCCGCCCGACCTGGAGGAAGTGCGCCAAGCCCTCGGACGTATCGTCAAAGGCGGCAACCGGGCCGCCGAGGTCATCGGTCGCATCCAGGCTCTGGTCAAGAATGTGCCGCCGCGCCGGGACGGACTGGACATCAACCAGGTCGTTCTCGAAGTCATCCCACTGATCCTGGGCGAGGTGCACCGGAATCGCGTCGAGCTGCAGACCCGGCTCGCGCCCGACCTGCCCGAAGTGCCGGGAGACCGAGT
>DASQAU010000297.1:0-2313 GCA_035635595.1 Candidatus Eiseniibacteriota bacterium | reverse complement strand
GCCTTTCGCGGCGAGAACGTCATCTACGCGGTCCGCGACGAAGTCGGCGAGATGGTCGGCTTTTGCTGGATCGTCCTGTACGACCCCGGAACTGGCCTGGAGGGCGAGGTCGCCGAGCTGTACGTGGCGGCCGAGCATCGTGGACGCGGGATCGGCGACATGCTCGTCAGGGAAGCCGTCAGGCTCTTCGACGAGCGCCGCGTGACCCTCGCCTACGTGTGGACCCGCCCCGACAACGAGTCGGCCGTCCGGCTCTACCGCTCCGCGGGCTTTGAGACGAACCGCCAGCTCGTCATGACCTGGTATCCGAAGGACCCCCTCCAACCCCGCTGAGCCGCCGTACCTAAGATCAGAGGGTGAGACCTATCCTGCTCGTGGCCGCGGGCCTGCTCGTCACCGCCCTGGTCGCCGCGGGGGTCACGCTGGCCGTGCTGCAAGTGCAGTCGCGCACCAATCCGCAGCAGGTCAACCTGCGCTCGGGTGTGACCCTGACTGAGGACTCGGCCATCGTGCAGGCAGCCGCCAGGGCACGGCCCGCGGTGGTGAGCGTTGTCACGCAGCAGCAGCCGGCCGTGTCCCGTGGATCCGGCTACCTTGCCACCTCAGATGGATATATCGTGACGAACATCGGCGTCATCGCCGGCGCAGGCGGCATGACCGTCCTGGTTCCAGGCGACAGCAAGGCGCACGAAGCGAGGCTGGTCGACTACGACTGCCAGACGGGCGTGGCCGTCGTAAAGATCGACAAGGTCAGCGGTTTGCCGACGCTGTCGTTCGCGGACTCGACTGCGCTGGTGCAGGGGCAGCGGATCGTCGCCGTGGGGGGCCCTTTCGACGGAAGCGCTGTGACTCCGGGATACGTCAGCGCGATGCACCGCGTCGTGTCGATCTCCAACCCTTCCTCTGACAGCAAGCTGCTCGAGCTCGCCGACACCATCCAGACCAGCGCAGTGATCGACGCAGGGACCGCGGGGGGACCCTTGCTCAACGTTGCGGGCCAGGTGATAGGTATCGCGATGCAATCGGAGCCGGCGGCCGGAGCGAGTGGTTTCGGCCTCAACGTGGCTGACATCCAGGACGTCGTCCAGCAGATCCTGCAGACCGGTCAGGTCGTCGTCCCATCGCTCGGCGCCGCCACCACGGAGCTCAGCTCCGAGATGGCGTCCTTGACCGGTCTTCCCGAGGGCACTCAGCTCGTCACGATCGATAAGGGAGGACCTGCGGCTTCGGCGGGCCTTCAGCCCGGCGACGTGATCACACAGGTGGACGACGTCAAGCTCGACGCCGCGCATCCCCTGAGCCTGGTCCTGCGGTCGCGGTTCCACCCCAACCAGCGGGTGGCGGTCACCTACACCCGCGCGGGAACCTCGACGCAAGCGCAGCTGACCCTGTCCGGCCAGCACCCAACCTGCACATGAGCAGGGTGGTGACCGGCGGCGTCCGCGAGCAGCTCGAACATGCCCTGATCAAGGCGGTGCGAGCGCTTGGTGTCGATGGCGACCTGCCCGACCTCGAGCTCGGACGGGCCAAGGCGCCCGAGCGCGGTGAGTACGCCAGCTCAGCGGGGCTGAAGCTTGCCCGAGTGCTGAAGCAGGCGCCCGCGCAGATTGCCGCTCGTCTGGCGGAAACGATCGTGGTCCCCGACCGCGCCGCCACGGTCGAGGCGGTCGAAGGCTACGTCAACTTCCGCCTTGCCCCTGAGTGGCTGCAGCAATTGGTCTCTCAGGTGACAGCGGCCGGGCCGGCTTACGGGTCGGCCGACATCGGCCGCGGTGAGCGGCTTCAGGTCGAGTTCGCGAGCATCAACCCGACGGGCCCGCTGCATATCGGCCACGGCCGGGGCACGATCCTGGGCGACTCGATCTGCCGGCTGCTCGAGTTCACCCACCATGACGTGCAGCGCGAGTACTACGTCAACTCCGACAACACGCAGACAAGGCGCTTTGGCGCGTCCGTTTACGCGCGCCTGCATGGAAAGGAACCGCCCGAGGGTGGCTACACGGGCGAATACGTGATCGAGATCGCGGAGATGGCGCGGCACGACCTGCCGGGTATCGAGCAGCTGCCCGAGGAGGAGGCGGAGCCGAAGCTCCGCATGTACGCGATGCAGAAGATCGTGGAGCAGATCAAGGCCACCGTCGCGCGGCTGAACATCCACTACGACGAGTGGTTCTGGGAGACGTGGATCTGGGAGAAGGGACTCGCGCAGCGCGCGATTGAGCGCCTCCGGGAGGAGGGCTATCTGAAGCAGCGGGACGGCGCGTTGTGGTTCGGTCCGGCGCTGCAGGAGCTCGAGGAGGGTAAGGAGCCGGT
>DASQAU010000296.1:0-2844 GCA_035635595.1 Candidatus Eiseniibacteriota bacterium | reverse complement strand
ACGCGATCCACGAACGTCTCGGCCTCGTCCTGGACCCGGTTGTACTTGCGGTAGGTCATTTCGTCCGGGTCGCGAAACCTGTTCCAGTCGGGTACCGAGATCGCAGCCTCGTCGCGATGCCGGCGCAGGTACCGGTTGCCGAACGTGTCCGGCCCCATCTCCAGCGGCAGCGGACGCGTGGTGGTGTGATTCATGGCGTGGGTCACGATCTCGTACTCGGTCGGAGTTCGGCCGAGCTCGCCCAGCGCCGACCACGTGCGGAGACGGCCCCTGGGCGCATCCTTCCTCGTCTCTCCCACGGCCTACCTCCGTCCTTTGTCCAGGTACCAGACGAACTCGTCCTCACGGGTGCGCAGCCGGCCGCTGAACGACGGCATCTCCGCCTCGAGTGCCGCCAGGCTGAACGCGCGCCCCAGATGCCGCTCGATGGAAGCTCGAGTCACGCGGCATTGCCCTTCGGTGCTGATGCGGACGTAGTCCCCGCGATCGACGACCCGGACGTCCTTCCCGGGGTTATCGTCCTCCACGGCGGCGAGCACCGCGTCCGCCAGTTCGCCGGTCCGGAGCACCGGACCGACGTCGTCAGAGAGCCCGGCCATCTGCCACTCCTTCCAGATGCTTAGCACCGTTTCCCGAGAAAGGCTCGGCGTTGACTACCCGCCGCTGGGCAATGTGAACTGAAAGGTTGCACCCCGTCCGGGGTTGGTGCTCGCCCACAAGCGGCCACCATGAGACTCGACAATCTTCCGACTGATCGACAATCCCATGCCGGTGCCCTGCGGTTTGGTGGTGAAAAACGCCTCGAAAATTAGATCGGTCCGATCAGGGGCGATTCCGATACCAGAATCAATCACGGCAATCAGCAATTGACCGTCCGCGGTCCGCTTCGAGGTGACGGTCAGCTCGCCGCGCGTATCTGTCATCGCCTCGAGACCGTTGAGCATGAGGTTCATCAATACCTGCTGCAGCTGCACGCGATCCGCTGTGATCGTCGCAAGCCCGGCGTCGAGCTCGGTGCGGATTGAAATGGAGTTCCGATCCGCCTTGTCGCGCAGCAGGACGATCATCTCTCGAATGATGTCGTTTACATCAACGAGCTCCCGTTGTGTCGTATGACGCGTGTAGAGTGAGCGAACCCGGTCGAGGATATCGGCGGCACGCGTAGCGTCGTTGACCATTCTCGAGGCAGCCTCGCACGCCTCTGTGATATCAGGCGCATCACGCCGTACCCACCGCAGGCAAGCCTTGGCATTGGTGATAGCAGCGGCGATCGGCTGCTTGATCTCGTGAGCCAGTGATGCCGCCAGTTCTCCCATCATGCTCACGCGGTTGATGTGCGCGAGATCCGCCTCGAGCTGGCGCAGCCTCTCTCGCTCCTCTTCTGCGCGCTTGAGGTCCGTAATGTCGATGTTCGAGCCGATATAACCCGCGAATTCCCCCGCCCCGGTGTATCTCGGGATGCCACTTTCCATCACCCAGCGGTATTCGCCATCCGCTCGCCTGAGACGATACTTCATCCTGAAAGGCTTTCGAGCATGGAAGGCAGGCAGGAAGCAGTCGAAGCAGCCTTGCACGTCCTCTGGATGCACGCCTTCGGTCCATCCTGTGCCCACTTCCTGCTCCATGCTTCGGCCAGTGAACTCGAGCCACGGTCTGTTGAAATAATTGCAAAGAGCATCCGTTCCGGTCATCCAAATCAGCACCGGCGCCGTATCTGCCATTTCCTGGAACCGCGCCTCGCTTTCCCGCAGTCGTTCTTCAGCACGCTTCTGCTCTGTGATGTCTCGGTATATGGCGTAATTCGCAATCTGTTCGCCGGAAGCCGTAGTCACCGGAACGGCGACAATGGAGACTCGAGCATCACGGCCATCTTTTCGCCTGCGAACGGTTTCGACCTCCACTCGACCGCCGTGTCTCAGCGCATCTGCGTATTCTGGGGCGCCCTCGACAAGCGCCTCAGGGGCGATGAGATCATCAATGCGGCGGTGTAGAACCTCCTCCGCCTCGTAACCGAACATGCGGGTGAATTCGTTGTTGACGCGAAGAATGCGGCCGTCCGTTCTCACGACAACCGCCGCTTCCGGAGCCTGCTGGAACAAGTCGTCTCCCCTATCCGGACTTTGGGTGAATGCTGGCGGTTGCCCGACCCGCTCGTCAGGCCGGGCGGGAGTCTCATGACGTTCGGACTGCATGGGCGCCTCCTACCTGCTCGCCACCAGCCTAGCAGAGCGCGGCGGCAGCGGGACTACACTCCGCGGCGCGGGGGGAATCAAGGCGACAGGCGCAGGGCTGTCCGTCAGTCGAGGTCGCGTTCAGGTCGTGGACGAAAATGCCGTTGTGCGTGAGATTCGGCAGATTCGCCTGCTCGAGAATTTGGCGGTCCTCACGGACCTTCCCGTCAAGCGGCGCCCTGCCTCGCTGCCTCCGGTTGCGCAGGGCCGGCGCCGGCGCCCGTGCTCCCGATGGCGGAGGCGATCTCGTCGAGGTCCTGCTCGCTCAGCCGGATCGACGCGGCTCCGATCCAGCCGTCGACCTGGTTCGGAGTGCGCGCCCCCACGATCGCGCCGCTCACGCCAGGCCAGGCGAGCGTCCAGGCGATGGCGATCGCGGAAACGGACGTCTCGTACCGCTTCGCGATCGACCGGAGCGAGTCGCGGAGCCGGAGGTTCGCGCCTAGCCGCGGTTGCTGGAAGTCCGGCGCGTGGCCCCGCCAGTCGTCCTTGGGAAGGCCCCGCACCCGCTCCGCGCTGAAGCTGTCCGTGAGCAGGCCGGAATGCATCGGGCTGTAGCAGATCACGCCGGCGCCGTGGCTCGCGCACCAAGGAATCTCGCGCTCCGCGGCCC
>DASQAU010000295.1:0-2272 GCA_035635595.1 Candidatus Eiseniibacteriota bacterium | reverse complement strand
CCACCCTGTGGGCTCACTACAAGGGCGGCGATGTCGACGCTGGATTGGCCGAGTCGGACGCGTCCGCTGAGACGATGATCGACGATCTGCTGTGGTGGACCGAGGCCTTGAAGGCTGCGCGCGCCAGCGCGTCCGGACCGGTCAGTGCACCGCGACGCCTCTGACCCACGCTATTTCCAGAGGAACCCAATGATCATCCATGACTCAGCCAAATCACCGCCTCCGAGATTGGCGCGGGCCATCGCACAGGGCACCCGTGGCCGGACGCAAGGCCACGCTACGCGCTTGATCAGCCCGTCCGACCTCGGCGAGATCCTGAAGCCATTCGTCTTCCTCGACCTTTTCGACCACGAGGGAGCGCCCTTTGACGGGGGCCTGCATCCCCATTCTGGGATCGCCACCCTGAGCTACGTCCTGGAAGGCGCGGTCAGCTACATCGACCCGGACGGCGTCAGGGGCACATTGCCGGCCGGCGGCGTCGAATGGATGCAGGCGGGACGCGGCATGTGGCACGGGGGCGGCCTCGACCGGGCAGACCGGACGCGCGGCGTCCAACTCTGGATCGCCTTGCCGCCGCAGCTCGAATCGGGCCCGACCGTGAGCATCTACCAGGCCCCTGAAGAGGTGCCGGAAGACGGTCCGGCGCGCGTCCTCCTCGGCAGCTACGGGTCCGCAACCAGCGCCATCGAGTCCCCTTCGCCAATCAACTATCTCGCGGTGCGCTTGAAGTCCGGCGAGCGCTGGCATTACGAGCCTCCGGCGGGCCACACCGTCCTCTGGACTGCCATCACCTCGGGCGTCGTGTCGGTTCCTGACGAACTGTGGCATGGGGACCTCGCCGCTTTCGAGCCATCGAGCGAAGCGGTCGAATTCGAAGCGCTGAGCGACAGCGAGCTCGTTCTTGGCTCGGCCGCTCCGCACGAGCACGATCTCGTCCTCGGCCGCTATTCGGTCCACACGTCGCGGGACGCGCTTCGCGACGCACAGGCGCACCTCTCGTCGATCAAGAGACACCTGGAACCGATGAGGGGAGTGGCCCCCCAGGAAGCGGTCTTCCGAATCGAAAGGAGATTCGACCACCTTGCGGCGGTCCGTCTGCGGCAGCGCTTGATCCTCGAGGAGACGCCGCGCACGATCCTCGACTTCTCGCACACCGAGAGTCTCGACGATGCCACGCTACCGCTCTTGACCGTCATTCTCACTCTCCTGCTTCGCAGGAGGCGAGAGGTGGCCTTGCGTGGTCTACGCGGCCACCAACTCCGCGTCCTGGAACATCTCGGAATCGAGGTGGCGGACAGTGGCTCGGCGAAGATCGTGGAATAGGGCAAAGAGTCGGTCTATCTCGCGCCTACACTTGCGCCATCCCGCCGTCCACGAACAGCTCGATCCCGGTGATGTAGCTGCTGTCGTCCGAGGCGAGGAACGAGACGGCCTTGGCGATGTCGTCCGGCTGGCCGATGCGTCCCAGGGGGACGACCCCGGAGAAGGACGCGCTCAGCTGCTCGCTGCTCGCTTGCTGAAGGCCTTGGAGGCCGGCGGTGTCCACCGCCCCCGGGCTGAGGGCGTTGACCCGGATGTTCCGGCCCTTCAGATCGGAAGCCCAGGTGCGCGCGAACGAGCGCACCGCCGCCTTGGTGGCGCTGTACACGCTCCTGGTCGCGAACCCCTTGGATCCCACGATCGACGCGTTGAGGATGATCGACGCGCCTTCCCGAAGCAGCGGAAGCGCCTTCTGCACCGTGAAGAGCGTGCCCTTCACGTTGACGTCGAAGATCTGATCGTAATCCTCCTCGGTGATCTTGCCGAGCGCGGCGCCTCTCGCGATGCCCGCGTTGGCGAACAGGATGTCGATGAACCCCTTCTTCTCCTTCACCGTGGCGAACAGCCGGTCCAGATCGGCGAGCTTGGCCACGTCGCCCTGAACGCCCGCGACGTTCCGGCCGAGCTGCCGGACGGCCGCGTCGAGCTCGCGCTGCCGGCGGCCGGTGATGAACACGTAGGCGCCCTCGCTGGCGAGCCGCTGCGCCGTGGCGAAACCGATGCCGGAGGTGCCTCCGGTGATGACGGCGACCTTTCCTTCGTGCTTGCCCATGACGGGCTCCTGGTCAGGGGGGCCGACGGCCCCGGGTTCCGTTATAATGATGATGGGTGACATTTTTAGATTCGGAGGCGGCGACATGCGGCTCACCAAGGAGCAGGCGACCGAGAACCGGAGGCAAATCCTCGAAGCGGCTTCCCGGCTTTTTCGCGAGCAGGGATTCGCCGCGGTGGC
>DASQAU010000294.1:0-24779 GCA_035635595.1 Candidatus Eiseniibacteriota bacterium | reverse complement strand
ACGCGCGTCATAGATTCGGCGTTTGGTCGGCGCTCTTTGCGCTTGCAGCGCTTCTGATGGGCTGCGGTGGCGGCAGCGGCACAGGGTCGACAAACCTGGCGGACGACATGACCGGCGAGATCACCGTGGCCTACTCCACCACGTATGTCTTCGACTCTGACGAAACGTCAGTCATCTGGTGGAACAAGGTCAAGAAGGAATTCGAGGCGGCTTACCCGAAGGCGAAGCTGAACCTTCAGGGCTTCAACGGCACCGACGTCGACCTCGTCAACAAGGTCGCGCTCGAGTACAAGAACCCGTCTACGACCCCGGACGTCTTCATGCTGCCGTCCGGTTACGTCGGACAGTGGGTCGGCTCCGACTACCTCCTGCCGCTCGACTCGTTCGTCAACGACGCGACCAAGGCCCCGTTCTGGAGCTCGTTCCCGAAGGTGATCCAGGATGAGAGCCGGATCAACGGCAAGGTCTACGCCGTCAATACCGGCGAGAACAACTCGGCCATCTACTACAACACAGCGATGCTGAAGAAAGCCGGCATCTCAGTGCCGTGGACGCCGAAGAACTGGGATGACCTGCTCACCGCTGCTCGTGCGGTGAAGAAAAGCGGCCAGAACGTTGTTGCGTTCTGGGCTCCAGCCGGGACCAGCGCGGGTGCCGGCGGCGTGCTGCAGGGCAGCGCGAACATGGTTTACGGCTCGTCGACCCCGACGATCTTCGACTACACAACCAAGAAGTGGGTCGTCGACAGCCCAGGGCTGAGAGAGGTGTTCCAGTTCTACAAGAGCGTCTACTCGGAGGGCCTCGGCGGCTCGACATCGGACCTCTTCTCGCCGAAGGCAGTGGGCCGGCCTGTGGTTCTTCTGAAGGATCACCAGATGGCGATCGCCATAGGCTCCAACTGGTTCGCAGACGCGTGGACTGAAGACAACCGGCACTGGGCGACCGCGGCTCAAGAGGCCAGCGCGGTGCCGATTCCAACCTCACACGGCCAGGCACCCGGCAGCGCCAGCACTCTTGGAGGATGGGCCGTCGCCATCTCCAAGGTCACCAAGCACCCGGAGCTCTCATGGGGCTTGATCAAGATCATGCAAGGCGATGACAACCAGACCTACATCGCCAACCGCGCGGGCTTCGTCCCGCCCAACCAGAAGGTCGCCAAGTCGCTTGGATACCTCGAGTTCGCCCCTCCGTTCAACAAGGCGTTCGGCGACGCGCTCCCGAACTCAAGGCTCGTTCCTTCCGAGCAGGAGGGCTACCCCGCGTGGGTGCAGGGCATCGGCCAGGCGACCGGCCAGATCGCCACTGCTCCCAATACGTCGGTCGATGCTGCGATCAAGATCCTGCATGACACAGTCGCCAATCAGGTCGGCGCGGATAAGGTCGAAACACTGAAGTAACGTCGGGGACAGGGGCGGATCGCCGCCCCTGTCTTTCTACCATTGATAAGGAGACCAGGGGCACGCCATGTACTCGGGACCTGTCATCGACTGCGACGTCCACCACGCTCGGAGCACGGATGCCGAGCTGATCCCATACCTGTCGCGTGGATGGCGGGAATACGTAACGGATCGCGGCCGCGCGGGCAATGTGCCGCTGGCAGTGCAGGATGGCTTCCCAAATCCGCACGGCTTCATGCGCGCAGACACCTACCCGAAGGGGGGTGGCGAGCCAGGCTCCGACTACCCGACCATGCGGGCGCAGCTGCTGGACGCGCAGGACGTCAGGCGGGCGATTCTGACCTTCGGTGATGACAGCCACCTCGCCGGTCATCACAACCCCTACTTCGCGAACGAGCTCGCGCGTGCCTGCAACGACTGGAGCATCGATCGCTGGCTGACGCAGGATCCACGCCTTTTGTCGTCGATCATGGTCGGCAGCCAGCTGCCCGACCTTGCCGCAGCCGAAGTTCGAAGGCACGCAGCCAACCCTCGGATGGTCCAGGTGATGCTCGTCGACAACCCATTCGGGTACGGCTTCGGGCATCCGATTTTTCATCCCATCTACGCCGCGGCCGAGGAGACCGGCAAGCCGGTCGCGATTCATGGAGGCGCCGGAGGCTGGGCGAACCCGCCGAGCACAGGGGGCGGCAGCGTCAACACATATTTCGAGACCCACGTCCTGTGGCCGCAGGCGATCCAGACCCATCTCGTCAGTTTCATCGCGCACGGAGTTTTTGAGAAGTACACGCGACTTCGGCTGGTCCTTGTTGAAGGCGGATCGGCATGGATTCCGAGCCTGTTGTGGCGCTTCGACACCGAGTACAAGGGATTGCGCCGCGAGGTCCCGTGGCTCAAGCGGCTGCCAAGCGAGTACTTCGCCGAGCACGTGTGGGTCAGCAGCCAGCCGCTGGAGATCTCTCCAAAGCGCGAAAACGTCATCGAGCTCATCCGTTCGATGGGGCTCGAGGACAAGCTCGTGTACTCGTCGGACTACCCGCACTGGGATGCAGATGAGATCGAGTACCTGTCGACGCGCCTTCCGGGCGAGTGGCACGATCGGCTGTTCTTCGAGAATGCGTGCCGGCTCTATGGATGGAAGGCTGACGAGCTCGGTAAGCCGGCGGCGGTCGCAGAAACAGTCAAGTGAAAGTGGACGTTGGACCCGTCGCCGATTTCGAGGATCGGCGATTCCGGATCGTCACGGCCGGGAACCACGAGATCGGGGTGCTGCGCTGGCAGGATCGCTTTTTCGCTGTTCACAACCGCTGCCCACACCAGAAGGGTCCGCTGTGCCTCGGCGTGGTGAGCGGGCGGCTGCACGGCAGCGCCCCGGGCTCCATGGAGGTGGACGACGAAACCCCGGTGATCGCGTGCCCGTGGCACGGCTGGGAGTTCGACCTCGAGCGCGGACGGGCGCTCTGGGAAGACGGCTACGCCGTCAAGGTGGTCCCGGTCAGCATCGAAGACGGCCGGGTGCTCCTAGAGGTCGGTAAAAACTGATCCGGCCCTGATCACCGAACCGTGTGAGTACTGACGGTGTATCGCGATATCCGCTCCTCGTCCAGCACCAGCCCGAAGCCCGGCCGGTTCGGCACGCGCACGCAGCCCTCGTCGTCGATCGTCAGCTTCTCCACCAACATCTGATCCCGTGCCGCCGCCGTCCAACCGCTCGGGGGGTCGTGCGGAAACTCAAGGAAAGGACAGTTCGGGATCGCCGCCGCAAGGTGGAGGTTGGCCATGAGCCCAATCCCGTTGCCCCACGTGTGCGGCGCCATCTCCAGCCCGGCAAGCTCGGCTAACGCGGCGATCTTGCGCATCTGCCCGACACCCTCTGACAGCAGCGCATCCGGCTGAAGGATGTCGTAGCAGCCGCGATCGATCAGGAGCTTGAACTCGTGAAGGCCGTGGTTGTCCTCGCCGCCGGCGATCGGAAGCCGGTCCAGCTTGTCGCGCAAACGGCGCAGGCCGTCGTAGTCATGTCGGGGAAGCGGCTCCTCGAGCCATCTCGCGTTCATCCGCTCGAGCTCGCGCGCGACCGTGAGCGCCATTGGAAACCCCCACGTGTGGTGGCCGCCGTGGCCTGGCTCGACTCCCGCCTGGTTGGCGTCGACCATGATCTCGATCCGGTCACCGACCGCCGCCCTGACCGCCTCGACCACCTTCAAGTCCTCTCTGGGATCTGGCAGGTGGAACCGGAACTTGACCGCGCGGTAACCCTCCGCCAGCATCCGCTGCACGTCATCCACGCGCTCCTTGGGTGAACGAACCTCGGCGGTCGCGCAGTAAGCGGTGACCCGATCCGAGTAGCCGCCCCACAGTCGCGCGACCGGCAGGCCCGCGACCTTGGCCAGGAGGTCCCATAGCGGCATCTCCATGCAGTACACGGGCGCGCCGAGGATCTCCGCGTCGCGAATCACCGGCGCCAGACGCTCGATATAGGTCGGGTCTTGGCCGATGAAATACGGGGCCACGAACCGCTCGATGGCGATCGCAGCCTCGAGTCCGGCATGCGCCGCACCGACGCCGGTCAAGCCGTCGTCGCTCTCGACCTCGATCAGGACCATGAGCAGGTTCGGCTGGTTCCGGCCGCGTGCCCATGCGGGGTGGAACTCGCGCTCGAGCGGAAAGTCCACGACTCGGCATGTGATGCTCTCGATCTTCACGCGCGGACGAGCCCACAGAGCAGCCGCGCCGATTCCAGCACCGACTCGTCGACAGGGACGAATGGATCCTCGTACTCGATGCTGATCGTGCCGCTGAATTCCTGGTCGCGGAGCAGGCCGACAAATCGACTCCACCACTCTTCGTCGTGGCCGCGCCCGACCGTGGCGAAGTTCCAGGGCATATCGTCGGGTGGATTCGGCCAACGGTTGTCGAGGATGCCGTTGAGCGCGAGGCGCTGCTCATGAAGCGTGGTGTCTTTGCCGTGCACGTGCCCGATCCGGTCGCCCAACGCCTGCACGATGGCGAGCGGGTCAATGGACTGCCAGAAGAAATGGCTTGGGTCGAGATTGACGCCAAGATTGGACCCGAGCTGCCGGACCCGCTCGAACGTTTCGTAGTTGAAGACGAAGGTGCCCGGGTGCAGCTCGAAGCAGATCATCAGCTGCGGGTGTTCGGTGCGCGCAAAGTCTGAGATCTCCGCCCAGTAGGGAGCGACCCGCTCACGCCACTGCCAGTCGGCGATCCCCTCGAGATCCGGAAGCCAGCCGCCGCCCGAGAAGTTGGGCGCAAATCGATCGGAGGCGTCCGCGCCCGGGCAACCCGACATGGCTACGACGCGGTTGACCCCGAGCACCGCCGCCAGGCGTATCGCTTTGCGCAGGTCTGTGTCGTGGCGTTGCGCGATGGCGGGGTCGGGATGCAGGGGATTGCCCGAGACGTTGAGCGCGGAGAGGCTCAGGCCGGCGTGGTCGAGCACAGCCTGCCACTGGCGGCGAGCGCGGGCGTTGTCCATCAGCTCATCGAGGTCGCAGTGCGGGGCCCCCGAGTAGCCGCCGACGCCGATCTCGAGATCCTGGATCAGGCCTGTCCGGGCTGACCAGCCGGCGACCTCTTCGAAGCTGCGATCCGGCATGGCGTCTGTGAGCAGGCCAATTCGAATGGCGGAATTGGAGCGTTCCAAATTGGCCCCAACGTATTGCCTGGAGGACGCTTTGTCAATCGAATTTGCCGCACGTATCAACCGAAGCGGGCAACCGTGTGCCGCTCCACTAGCTCCTCGTCCACTGTGAAGCCGAAACCAGGACGGTCCGGGACCGGGACGCAGCCATCGGCGTCGATCCACGGCTTTTCGACCAGCATCTGGCTCAGGGCCGAGGCAGGCCAGCCGGGCGGCTCGTGCGGAAACTCAAACCATGAAGAGTTGGGGATCGAGGCGACCAGGTGCAGGTTGGCGAGCAGGCCCAGGCCATGGGTCCATGTATGCGGCGCAACCAGGAGGCCGGCGGCTTCAGCCAGGGCGGCGACCTTGCGGAGCTGGTACACGCCTTCCGAGAGCACCGCGTCCGGCTGGAGGACGTCGTAGCAACCCCTCTCGATGAGCAGCTTGAATTCCTGGGCGCCGTGGTTGTTCTCGCCGCCCGCGAGCTGCAGCGTGCCCAGGCGATCCCGGAGCCGCGACAGGCCGGCGTAGTCGTGACGCGGCAGCGGCTCCTCCAGCCACACCACGCCCAGCCGCTCGAGCTCGAGCGCCACGCCAAGCGCGGTGTGGAAGTCCCATTGCACGTGCCCTTCCCAGCCGGGTGCGGGCCCGGCCTGGTTGGCGTCGACGAGGATGACGAGACGGTCGCCGAGCTCGCGGCGCACCTCTTCGACCACCCTGATGTCGTCGCGAGGGTCATCCGAGTGGAAGCGCAGCTTGACGGCTTTGAAACCGTCATCGAGGATGCGATGACAGTCTTCGACGCGTTGCTTCGCAGGCCGCACCTCGCCTGTCGCGCAGTAAGCGGGCACGCGGTCGGTTGCAGCGCCCCAAAGCCTCGAGACCGGCAGGCCGGCGACCTTGCCCGCAACATCCCAAAGCGCGATCTCGATGCAGTAGACGGGCGAGCCGAGAATCTCGGCGTCTTTGAGCAGTCCGGTAAGGCGCTCAGGTGCTGCCGCGTCCTGTCCGATGAGGTGCGGCGTCACGAAGCGATCGATCGAGATGGCGGCTTCGGCGCCAGCTTCTGCTGCCGTTAGACCGGTGATTCCAGACTCGGTCTCGACCTCGACCAGCGTGATAACCAGGTTGCGCTGGACCTGGTTGCGTCCCCAGGCCGGTCGAAAATCTGAAGGCAGCGGAAGATCCACGACCCGCGAGCGAACGCGAGTGATCCGGGTGTCGAGCGGTGTGCGGCGTTCCACCGCGAGCCATCCTATCCAGGCGACAATCTGCACGTGCGCTTCGCGCTGGGCAACATCTTCTCGTGGCTGGTCACCGCGCTGTTCGGCGTGGTCACGCTCGGGCTGGCGTTTGAGAGCTGGGCGCTGCTGACCGGCAGCAAGCCGATCTCCGATTACATCAGGCCGGCAGTCCACTCATACCCGGGCTACGCGTTCGTGATCGCCATCGTGATCGGGATTCTCCTCGGGCACTTCTTGTGGGGCCCACGGTCAGGCAGAACTTCGCCGGAAGACAAGCCGACATGAACTTCAGCGCCGAAGCCATCCTGTCGCTGATCGCGACCTTCGGATCGTTGTTCGCGTTCCTGATCATGCTCCAGGAGTCCCTCGCCCTTCGCCGGGGAACCGATCCGATGAGCAACGGTGTCCGCTCCTTCGTGCGCCGGTTCCCTCGTTTCACGTACGCAATCGCGGTCGTCATCGGGATGCTGCTCGGCCACCTTCTTTGGCCGTAGACATATCCGTCGCAGCCCAGGCGCATCGGACCCAGTGGATCGGAACGGCAATGGTGCTGGTGTCGGCCACCGCCTTCGGCAGCCTTGCCATCTTCGCCAAGCTGGCCTACGCCTCCGGGCTCGGGACCGAGCAGACCCTCGCCTTTCGCTTTCTGCTCGCGGCAATCGGGATGTGGATCCTCGCGATGGTCATCGGCCAGAACCCGCTGCGCCTCCAACGCAAACAGCTCATGACCCTGATCGGGTTGGGGGCGATCGTCTACACCGGCCAGTCGCTCACCTACTTCATCGCGCTGCGCTCCCTGCCCGCATCGCTGGTCGTGCTCATCGCATACATCTATCCAAGCCTGGTCGTGCTGGCGGGATGGTTGTTCTTGCGGCGCTCGGTTTCGATGTGGCATTGGGTTGCGCTGGGGGCGAGCTTCGCGGGTGTCGCGATGCTCGTCGGAGGCGCGCGATTTCAGCTCTCGTGGGCCTTGGTGCTCGCGATCGCTTCGCCGACGATCTACACCGGGTACATCCTCATCGGGGAGCGAGTCATGAGCTCTGCGCCGGCAGTGGCCGCCAGCGCTGTGATCATGAGCGGGGCGGCCACTGCGTTCTGCCTGCTCGCCGGGCTCAACCACCAGCTTGCTCTGCCTCGAAACGCGAGCGGGTGGGCGGTCGGTCTGGGGATCGCAGTCATTCCGACGATGGTCGCCATCTCGCTGTTCGTGGCGGGCTTGCCTCGAGTCGGCGCCGCCCGTGCCGCTTTGCTCAGCACGTGGGAGCCTGTGGTCACTGTCTTGCTGGCGGTGCTTATCCTCGGTGACCGGCTTTCGGTCGTCCAGGTGGCCGGTGGGGTGCTCGTGATCGTTGCGGTGCTCCTCGTCCAGGCCGCGCACCTGTGGCGGCCGGGGATCCAGAACGCGCTCAAATGACCCCCTCCACCGCAGGGGGAGGGTCAGGGTGGGGGCGACTCGAGCTCAGCTCCGCTTGATGACGATGACCGAGATATCGTCGGCTGCGCGGTCGATGCGGTCGGCCGAGTTCTTGATGTGGCGGTAGATCTCCCTCGACTTGAGGATCTGGCTGATCTCCTCATCGCTGTCGAAAAGGTGGCCGACAGCCTGGTGATAGAGGCTGTCGATCCTGTTCTCCGAACGCTTGGCTCTGACCGCGTGCTCGGAGGCGACGCCCGGATGATCGAGCAGCTCGGCGACCGCCGCGCGGATGTGGCGTGCGCCTTCGACGAGCACGACAGCCATCTCGTGGAGTCCCTCCGGAGGCGCGATCTTGTAGATCGAGAGCTCGATCGCGGTCTCGTTGGCCGCGTCCAGGATGTCGTCGATGGCGCGCGACAGAGCGAACAGGTCCTCCCGATCGAAAGGCGTGGCGTAAGTGTGGGCGAGCTCGTCGATCAGGATCCTGCGTTTGGCGTCGCCCTCGCGCTCGATCTCTTTGATCTCTTCGATGAAAGCGTCGTTCGCCGTGGGTTGGCGGCCGAACTTCTCGAGCGACTGCAGCGCCCGGATGGTCAGGTCGGCCTGTTCGGAGAGCAGCTGGACGAACCGCCGGTCATTTGACCTTCCAAGCGCCTTGATGGTGCGTCCGATGCTCATGGCGCCACACCCGCAATCCTGACCGAAAAGTGCAGAGCCGCTGCGACGAGAAATGCGAGGGGCAGCGTCAACAACCAGCTGAAGAGCAGCTCGCGCACGATTCCCCAACGCACCGATGAGGCGCGTTGTGCCGCCCCGACGCCGACCAGGCCGCCGTCGATGGTCTGCGTCATGCTGACCGGCGCGCCGCCGGCGGCGAGCGCCGCCACCACAGTTCCAGAGGCGAGCTGCTGTGCAAGCGCCTGCACTGGGCGGACCTTCAACACTCCAAACCCGATCCGGCTAGCCACGCGCCAACCGCCGACAAGCGCACCCACGTAAAAAAATCCGAATGCGCCAATGATAGGCAGCGGATTTGAAAACGACACCTGTTGATGGTTCGCTAACGAGAGGCTGACAGCGATCAGGCCGACGGACTTCTCCATATCGTTGGCGCCATAGGCGAACGCCTGGATGGCGGCGGTCAGGAGCTGGAGCCGCGCGAGCCTGAGGAGGGAGGCATGTGGCTGAGTGCCGAGAAGTCGTCGGATCGCCCAGTAAATCGCCAGGGCGAGCAGCAATCCGCCGAGCACCGACACTGGCATCCCGACGAGAACACGAGCTACACCGTCCCAATGAACCTCGGACCGTCCACCTGACGCGATGGTCCAACCGAGCATGCCGCCGACCAGGGCGAGGGTCATGCTCGTCGGGATGCCGACGCGCCACGACAGCAAGACGACCGACAGAGACGACGCGACGATCAGCACGTAGCCGAGCGCGCCCTCCCCACCCAGGTCGATCACATTTGTGCCGATCGTCCGCGCGACGGCGGTGCCCAGGATCACCGGGCCGGCAAGGCTGATCAGCAGCAGGACCGCAGCCATCGGAGGGGATATGACACGGCCCGAAGTGAATGACGCAAGTAGGTTCCCGCCGTCGTTGAAGCCTGAGATCAGGCCGAACGCACAGGCCGCAACGAGCGGAGCCAGCGCCAAAAGACTCAAGCAGAGAATCGTATAGGCGCAGTTGAGCCTTAGGTGGCGGCCAGGCGATCGCCCAGCTCGGCGCCGCGGCGGAGCTGGGCGTCCAACCGCAGCCCGAGCTGGATGTTCCAGGCGCACACCCGCACTGGCCCCGTATCAGGAGAATGTGCTGATGCCATATACCACCGACCTCAAAAGCGTCCAGGCGCCGCTGAAAGAGAAGTACCGGTCGGATCCGGGGTCGGCCCTGGTCGTGACCGCAGCACAGAGCGTTCCGAGCGACCTCTCGGATCCTCGGCACTGCACGGTCGCGCCAACTGAGTTTCCGGAGGTGACGATCCACGCCGGCCTGCATCCAGCTGCGGGTGGCGCCGGAGACACGCCCTGCTCGGGCGACATCCTGGCGAGCGCGCTGGCCATCTGCGAGGAGAGCACTCTCCGCTCCGTCGCCGCGAACATGGGAGTGGAGGTCGAGTCCGTCCACGTCGAAGTTCGCATCCACTGGGACTTCCGCGGCACGATGGCCACCGATCGCGACGCACCAGTCGGCGCTACCGGCATCGAGATGCGAACGATGGTCAAGGTGAAAGACGGCGTCGACCCTGAACGTGCGAAAAGACTGCTGTCGAGCGCGGAGCGCTACTGCTCAACATTGCAGACCCTGCGGCATGGGGTCGAGGTGGCCACCGACTTCTCGCTGTCATGAATCCCTTCGAGCAGCTCGATTACCTCTACACGCCCAGCAGCGACGTCGCCGCGGACGCGCGCTACTTTGTCGACGTGCTTGGCGGACGGCTCGGCTTTGCCGTCGAGGGAATGGGCGCGCGCGTGGCCATGGTCCAGCTCACCGGAGGACCGCCGCACGTGCTTCTGACCGACCACCTCGAGGGCGATCGCCCGATCTACATCTATCGGGTCGGCGATCTCAAAAAGGCGACCGCCGAGCTGAAGAAGCGCGGCTTGAAAAAGCAGCACAGCCTCGAGATTCCGATGGGGCCCTGCTCCTCGTTCGTCACACCCAGCGGTCATCGCATCGCGCTGTACGAGCTCGCGCGGCCTGGTGTGCTCGACCATTTCATGGGTCGCAAAGACTTCTAAGGGACCGACCTCTAGAATCCGCGCCAGCATGCTCAGGCGGTTACTGATCCTTGGCCTCTGCCTGACCACCGCGGCCGGAAGCTACGCCGTCGTGGCTGTGCGAACGCAGGTTTTCGCCGAGCCGACCCAGGCGCAGCCTGCGCCGATGTCGCTGAGCCTCCCCCGGCCGACGAGCCTTGCACGGATCCGGATCGTCGATCCGACCCCGGCCCGACTGCTGATCCCTCGCATCAACGTCGACGCCGCGGTGGAAGCCCGGGGCCTCGACGCCAACCGAAACATGGACATCCCCAAGAACTTTCGTGACGTCGCGTGGTACAAGCTCGGCCCCGCGCCGGGCCAGCCGGGCAATGCTTTGATCAACGGACACGTCAACTGGTGGACGGGCGCCGCGGTCTTCACGCACCTGAACCAGGTTCGGGCCGGTGACGAAATCACTGTGATGCGCGCAGATGGCGGCTCGGTTCATTTCAAGGTGACCGGCAAGACTGTCGTAGACGCAAACGCGCGCATCGCATCGCTCTTCGAACCAAGCTCGGTCGCAACGCTCACCTTGATCACCTGCGCAGGCGTATGGAATCCTTTGACTCAGAGCAACACGCAACGATTGCTCGTCAGCGCGGTTCTTGCGTAACCGCCGCCGCGCCCTGTTCGGATCGCCGGTTCTCCTGCTTCTTCTGGTGGGGTCCGGATCCCAAAACGTCTACGCCGCCGGCAGCGCGAACCTGTGGCCGAGCGGCGCGTCAGGCTTCCGCGCCAACACCGAGTGGCGCACCGGCTCGTATGGCAATGGCGCGCTGACGCGGCGGACGCTGATCAAGGCGTTCATGAACGCGGGCGAGGTCTTGATGCTCGGCTCGAGCGCGATCGGCCAGGGCACCAGCGATATCCGCGTCTGGAATCCGGGGTTGGTCTTCGGACCGGTCGGCACCGAGAATGTCTCGGCTGCGCCAAGCTTCAGCTGCGAGACGCAGCGCACAGCCGGCGGGGCTCCCGCCAACCAGGGCAGGATCACGAGCCGCGCGCAGGAGCTGGCGGGCCCAGACACCATCCCGGCCGGCGGCGTGGCGGGAGGGTATGTGCCGTGTAACTACACAGCGCCCTCCACAGGCATCTACGACATTGCGTTTCTGGGCCCTGACGGCTTCTCCGCCAACGGCGACGGGACGGTGGCAGCCGACGTTGCGCTGACCGACCCCAACGACTTCAGCGGCGCGCAAGGGACATCGGTCGCCGCCTGGGACGCGACCGTTCGTGCGAGCCTCGCCTCGACGAGCAACGTCACCGGCAGGGTCTTCACCTACTACCTCGCACTCTTCACCGGTGGCAATGCTTTCCCGGTCTTTCCGAGCGTCTACCCGATCACCACAGACGGGTACCAATATCGGGTGGACCTGCGGGGTATGGACCCGAACGGGTGGCTCGTCTACGGCAACCAGGTCGGCTTCCTGGATTCAGACGGCGTGACTCCGCTCTACCACGACGCCGTAGCCGACGCCACCGGCTCCCCGGGCCAGCTGACCGGAATCCAGGGTGGGGTCAGCTTCGCGCTGCCGAGCTTCCCCCTGTTCTTCGAGCCGCCGTCCGCCGCAGCGATAGCCGGGCTGGGGATACCTGTCGCGCCGACGGCGCCGGTCATGACCTCGCTGAGCTTCATCGGCAATGTTGGCGGAAACACCAGCCTCGTCAACACGGGCGGGACGTTCACGTACACCAGCAACGTCCCGGGTGTGTACGAAATCGTAATCAGCCGCGACGGCGTGAACTTCGATCCGACGCTGCCGACCAACCGCTCGCTGCGGGGCGTTCGGCCGGCCGGGGTGCAAACGGTCGTCTGGGACGGCAAGGACAACTCAGGGGCCTTTTTTCCAGTCGGCACCTACCAAGTCCGCGCGCGCTTTCATGGCGGCGAGTATCACTTCCCGATGATCGACGTCGAGAACGACACGACGGGCGGCCCGACCATCACGCTTCTCAACCCGCCGGGCGGAATCTGTCCGGCGCTTACCGGTGCCTGCACCTCCGGGTTCTATGACGACCGCGCGTACATGACTTTTCCCGCCGGAGTCCCCACTGTTGTCAACTCCGGCAACGCCGTCGGCAATGTCCTTTGCGGCATCGCGCCGCCCGCCCCGGCTTTCTCGAACGCGATTACCGGCTACAGCACCGCGAGCACGCAGCGAGCGTTCGGTGGGGCCGGCGGAAACACGAATGCTCCGTGCACTGGGAGCTTCGGTGACGCCAAAGGGCTCGACACGTGGACCTACTATCCAAGCAGCACCGTCCTGGCGCCGCTCAACATCGTTGCGCCTGGGTCGGACATCGCCATCACCAAGTCGGTGAGCAACCCGAATCCCGCGGTAGGCGCCAACGTGACGTTCACGATCACCGCGCAGAACCTGGGCGCGGACCCGGCGACAAGCGTCGTCGTCACCGACCTGCTGCCCGCCGGGCTCACCTTCGTGTCTGCGAGCCCGAGCCAGGGCACCTTTACAGCGGGCACAGGCCTCTGGAATCTCGGACCACTTGCCTTTGGCGCAACGGCAACGCTTCAGCTTGTGGTCACCGTCACAGGCACCGCCCCGGTGACGAACACCGCGACCCGCACCACAACGACGCCGGCAGATCCCAATCCCGCAAATGACTCCGCTTCGTCCACTGTCACGGGCAGCACCGTCCCTGGTCTGCCGAACAACGGCGTGGCGCCGGTCGTACCCGTGATCATCCTGATCGCGCTCGTCGGAGCGTTCGCGGCTCGCCATCGACGCGTCTTACGAAACCCGCAAGAATAGGGACATGACAACCAAGCGCTGGATCCTGGTCGCGGCGGTGCTTGGGTCGGGGATAGTCTTCCTCGACTCGACGGTCGTCAACGTTGCCCTGCCTCGCATCGGCCGCGAGCTCCCGCGCTCGTTCCTTGGCGTCCTGGAAGGCCAGTCGTACGTCTACAACGCGTACCTGCTCACGCTCAGCGCCCTCCTGATCCTGGCGGGTGCCTTGAGCGACTTTTACGGCCGCCGCCGCATGTTTCTCTACGGCCTCGTCGGGTTCGGCGTCACCTCGGTGCTGTGCGGCCTCGCTCCCACGATGGAGCTCCTGGTCTTGTTTCGCGTGCTGCAGGGTGCTGCCGGCGCGATGCTGGTGCCCGGCTCCCTCGCGCTGCTGACCGCGAACTTTTCCGGCCAGGAGCAGGGACGCGCTTTTGGCGTATGGGCAGGCGCCTCGGGCGCGACAACTGTCCTCGGCCCCGTCATCGGCGGCCTGCTCGTCGATACGATCTCGTGGCGGGCGGCCTTTCTCATCAACGTGCCTTTGATCGTGGTTGCTGTTTGGGCGACCTGGAACCACGTCCCCGAGAGCCGCGACGAGTTGGCCACCGCGAACTTCGACTGGCTTGGGGCGGCAGTCGTCGCGCTGGCGGTCGGGGGGCTTGCTTTCGGCGCCATCTACGGACAGCAGAGGGCGTGGCGGGACCCGATCGGATACATCGCGTTGGCGGTGGGAGTGGTGGCCTCGATCGCGCTCCCCATCCTTATGCAGCGCTCGAAGCATCCATTGATCCCGCTCGAGCTGTTCCGCTCCCGCAACTTCGCGGTGACCAACCTGTCGACGCTTTTGATCTACGGCGCCCTGTACGTGGCGTTCTACTACCTGGTGCTCTTCCAGCAGGGCACCATCGGCTACAGCGCCGCAGCGGCCGGCGCGGGGGGAATTCCCGGCACGCTTTTTCTGATCTTCTTTTCGGCGCGGTTCGGGAGCCTGGCCGCGAAATATGGTCCGCGCTGGTTCATGGCCGCTGGCCCGTTGATCATGGCGCTGGGGGTCCTGTGGTTTGCTCGGGTGCCTGCCAGCAGCACGCCATGGAAGCTCGAGCTGTCCGACCCCAACACCTACCTGCCGCCGCTTTCGTACTTCACCGACTTCCTGCCGGGTTCGATCCTGTTCGGCATCGGCCTGATGATCCTTGTCGCCCCACTCACGACCGCTCTGATGACGTCCGTCCCGGTGAGGAACTCAGGGGTCGGCTCCGCGATCAACAACGCGATCTCGCGTGTCGGGCCTCAGCTGGCCGGAGCGTTGATCTTCGTGTTTCTCACCGCCAACTTCTACGCGACGCTCGCCTCACGCCTGCCCGGCGTCGACGTTTCTTCGAGCAGCTTTCGCAACCAGGTGAGCCCGCTCAACACACCGCCCGATCCGAGTCTGGTGGCAGTGGTACGAGACGCCTCGACCTCGTCCTTCCATCTCGCGATGCTGGTCGGCGTGGGCCTTCTCCTCGTCGGTGCGCTGGTGAACGCGATCGGCATCCGCAACGCGGACAGCCTCAAGCGGCAGGAGGCGGTCAAGAGCGAACCGGTCACGCAAGCCGGGGCGTAGGACATGGCGACTCTGGTCGACCGCGACGCGATCGAGACGATGGTCAAGCAGGGCGCCCAGCTCGTCGAGGTGCTCCCAGCCGAGGAGTACGTGGAGGACCACCTTCCAGGTGCGGTGAGCCATCCCCTGCGCCAGCTGGATGAAGGGGCAGGCGAGATCGATCGCAATCGGCCCGTGATCGTCTACTGCTGGGATGCGGCTTGAGACGTGGCGCCCAGGGCCGCGGCGCGGCTCGAGAGTCTCGGTTTCGAACAGGTCTACGAATACAGGGCCGGCAAGCTCGACTGGCTGGCGGCCGGCAACCCGACGGAGGGTGAGAACTCCAAACGTCCTCGCGCCGGCGACGTGGCGCGCAAGGACGTGGTCGTCTGCGGGCTGAAGGACCTCGTGGCTGACGTCCGCAAGCGGGCCGCCGCCGCCGGCTGGGACGTGGCGATTGTCATCGACGATGCCCGGGTCGTGCTTGGCCAGCTGAGGTCGGAACAGCTCGAAGAGGAGTCAGGCCTTGCCGAGAATTCCATGCGTGCAGGCCCCAGCACTTTCCGTCCGTATGTGCCCATCAAGGAGATGGCCGACTACATGGTGGAGCACCAGCTGGAGAGCGTCCCGATCACCACCTCGGCGGGTCAGCTGCTCGGTGTGCTGCGCAAGGGTGACGCTGTGCGCGAGGCGGGCGGCGCCGCGACCGCGCGAAGAATGATCACCTCATGACGCGCCTGGTCAGCAGTTCGTGCGGCGGGTCGGGCGCGCCGAAGAAGTCATCGATCCACGCTTCGTGGTCGAGCGGTGCAATCGTCGCGGCGGTCAGCCGGCTCCAGCCATGAGCCTCGAACCACTCGGGGCATTCGGGGCTGATGAGGGCGATCAGACCACCCACCGCGGTCACGCGCTCCAGCTCGCGCACGACTGCCGGCTCCGGGCCGAGCGCGCCGCATGCGGCGGTCAGGTCTGAGCTGCGATCGCCGAGCGGGAGCGCATCCGCCCAGCCGGCGACGACCTCGACCGCGGGGAGGCGGCCCTCGAGAATCGCCCGCAGCCCGGCGGACGGCTCGACCGCGACGACATGCTCGCAGCGCCTCACCAGGTGCTGGGTCAGGCGCCCGCTGCCGGCCCCGATGTCCAGACCTCGCCGCAAGAATTCCGGCAGTGCCGCGATCACGTCCGGATGAATCGGCTCGACCTGCGCGAGCGCGTCCCAACGCTCGGGTTGAAGGTGGTACACGAAGGTCCAGAAGAAGGCTCTGCGCACCCGCTCGGCGGCGGCCGGGTCGCCCGCATCGAGCAGCTGGCGCTCCGGTCGTGGGATGGATTTCAACTCGTGCCGCCGCACGGCCTTCGGCAGCCGATTGAGGTCTTCGACGCCGAACTGCCGCCAGCCGGGCGGCGCCGACGCGACCGCGCGTTCGTAGTCCATACGCCCATAGAGACTAAGTCGTGAGGATTGCTGTGGTCGCGTCGCCGGTGACGCCGCTAAGCCCACGACAGGTGGGCGGCGCCCAGGCCTTCGTCAGCGATCTGGCGGCGGGGCTCGCGCGTCGAGGCCACGACGTCCGGCTTCACTGCGCAGAGGGTTCTGAGGTGCCTGGAGTCCGGTTGGTCACAGTGCCCGCGCCCGTCGACGCGGCCTCGGCGCTCGTCATGCCTGCCGGCCGCCCCCCCGTTCCCGCGCCGGGCGTGGCGGCAGCCATCGCGGTGATGTTCAGGTCGATCGCCCCCGGCACCGACGTGGTCTCTCAGCACGCCTTCGACGCGCCGGCCTTCGAGGCGGCGGCACATGGGCCGCCGGTGCTGCACACGCTCCACCTCCCGCCGCTGGTCCCCGCCGTCGTGAAGGCGGTGGCCCGCGTGGATCGGGTCAGCCTGGCCACGGTTTCAGAGTCATGCCGCAAGTCATGGCAGCACGCCGGAGTTGAAATCGCGAGGGTGCTCCGGAACGGCGTCCCTGACCTTCACATCGACGACGCGCCGGTCGAACAAGCCGCGCTCGTCGCCGGGCGCATTTCCCCCGAGAAGGGCATCGAGCACGCGCTCCGGGCGGCGCGGGCTGCAGGTTTGACGGTGCGGGTGGCCGGTGGGGCCTACGATCCGAGCTATGAGGTTGATCTCAGCCGCGCTGAACGGCTGGGGGCTCTGCCCCGGGACGACCTGCGCCGCCTCATGGCGCGCAGCGCGGTGACCGTCTGCGCGGTGCGCTGGGACGAGCCGTTCGGTCTCGTGGCGGCGGAGTCGCAGATGGCTGGGTGCCCGGTCGCCGCCTACCGGCGGGGCGCGCTTCCCGAGGTGATCGAGGAGGGCGTGAGCGGCTTTTTCGCCGAGCCCGAGGACGTCGACGGCCTGTCGAATGCGATCCGGCGCTGCTTGTCCCTCGACAGGAGCGCGGTGCGCTCGAGCGCGTTGAAGAGACTCGGCCTCGGGCAGGCGATCGACGGGTACGAGGCTGCCTTCACGCAGGTCGCGCGATGAGCCCGGTCGCCGTTGTGACCGGCGGGTCCGGCGGCATCGGAACAGCCATCGTGAGCGCGTTGCGCTCGAATGGATGGACTGTCACGTCGCTGAGCCGCCGCGAGGGCTGCGACGTATCGGACGAGAAGCAGGTCAAATCGGCTTTCGCAAAGCTTGACGACCTCGACGCGCTGATTCACTGCGCGGCGGTGCTGATCAAGCGACCGGTGACAGAGCTGGCCGCGGAAGAATGGGACGTCCAGCTCGGCGCCGGACTTCGTGGCGCATTCCTATGCAGCCGCGAGGCCTTTCGCCTGATGCGAGATCACGGCGGCTCGATCGTCATGATCTCCAGCCTGTCCGGGGTCGCGGGCGCCGAGAAGTTTCCCGGCATGGCCGCATATGTGGCGGCGAAATCCGGCCTTGCCGGGCTCACCGAAGCGCTCGCTTCCGAAGGTCGTGCGCTCGGCATCCGCGTCAACGCGATCAGCCCTGGCGCGGTGGACACTCCGATGCTGCGCATCGCGGGTGTCGAGGGTCCGGTGCTGCAACCGCCGGACGTGGCGCGCGTCGCGTTGTGGTTAGCTTCTCCCGAGTCGGCCCCGCTTTCGGGAGCCAACATCAGAATGGACCCTCCGGTACAAACGTTGTAATGGGAATGACCAACATCCGCATCACCCGCCGTGCGACGTTTGCCGCGGGCCACATCCTCTGCCGCCCTGAATGGAGTGACGCTCAGAACCGCGAGGTTTTCGGCGCGTGCGTCAACGACCACGGCCACAACTACGTGGTCGAGGTCACGGTCGGGGGACCGGTCGATGCGGAGACGGGGATGGTCGTGAACCTCAGGCATGTCGACGCGGTGCTTCGGCGGGAGTTCATCGACGCCGTCGACCACAAGCACCTGAACCGCGACGTCGAGTTTCTGCGCGGCGTCATCCCGACCGCCGAGAACATCGCGCTCGCCGCGTTCCACCGCCTCGAGCCACACCTCAAGCCCGCCCGCCTCGTCAAGGTGCGGATCGTGGAGTCGGAGAACAATGCGGCCGAGGCCGGCGCCGAGTAGGCCTTGCGGGCTCATGGTGCCTGAGCACGAGATCGGGGTGGTCGGCCTGGCCACGATGGGCGAGAACCTGGCTCGCAACCTCGCGTCCCATGGCGTGCGGGTCGCCGTGTACAACCGGACCCGCAAGCGGACCGACGATTTCATGGCGGCGCACTCGGGCGAGGGCGACTTCCGGCCGGCCGGGTCACTGCAAGAGCTTGTCCGCATCCTCAAGCGGCCACGCGCAATCCTCCTGATGGTCAAGGCCGGGCCCGCGGTGGACGAAGCCGTCGATTCACTCTCGTCGATGCTGGAGCCCGGAGACACGATCATCGACGGCGGCAACTCCCTGTTCCACGACACAGTCCGACGCGCCGCGGCAGCTGAGGCCGCAGGGCTCGGGTTCATCGGGGCGGGCGTTTCAGGTGGGGAAGAGGGGGCGCTGCTGGGGCCCAGCATCATGCCGGGCGGGACGCGCGAATCCTACCAACGGGTGGCAGAGATGTTGACGGCGATCTCGGCCAAGGTCGATGGCGTCCCGTGCTGCACGTACATCGGACCAGACGGCGCGGGCCACTTCGTGAAGATGGTCCACAACGGGATCGAGTACGCGGACATCCAGCTCATCGCCGAGACCTATGACTTCCTTCGCCAGGCACTGGCGATGAGTCCCGCCGATCTCGCCGCTGTGTTCCGGGAATGGAACCAGGGAGAGCTGCAGTCCTACCTGATCGAGATCACCGCCAACGTGCTCGCCAAGCGGGACGGGAGCTCGGCGCTCGTGGACGCCATCGACGACAAGGCTGAGCAGAAAGGCACCGGGCGCTGGACCAGCGAGTCGGCGCTCGAGCTGGGCGTGCCGCTCACCGGGATCACCGAGGCGGTGTTTGCGCGAATGCTGTCCAGCCAGAAAGCTGATCGAGTCAAAGCTTCGTCAGTGCTCGCCGGACCAAAGCCTGGCGGATCGACCAGCTCAAAGGCTGGGTTGGTCGATGATGTGCGCGACGCGCTCTACGCTTCGAAGATCGTCGCTTACGCGCAGGGCTTCGAGCATCTGCGCGCCGGCTCCGAAGAGTTCGGCTGGGACCTCGACCTGGGCGCGCTGGCGACGATCTGGCGCGGCGGCTGCATCATCCGCGCACAGTTCCTCGACCGCATCAAGGAGGCCTACGCCGAGTCGCCCGACCTGCCGAACCTGATGCTCGCGCCATTTTTTCAGCAAGCCCTGTCCTCGGCGCAGCGGTCCTGGCGCTCGGTGGTCAAGCAGGCGGTCGACCAGGGAGTGCCGATCCCCGCCTTTGCCTCATCGCTCGCCTATTACGACGGCTACCGGCGAGTGCGCGGGCCCGCCAACCTCATCCAGGGGCTTCGCGACTATTTCGGTTCGCACGGCTACCACCGCATCGACCGTGAGGGCGCGTTCCACACGCGCTGGGCACAGGACGGTACCGAAGTTCGCGTCGACTAGGCAGGCGCCCTACCGACGAGCCACGTTCCGTTTCAGCAATGCGATGACGGCTGCTTCTTCAGCTTTGAGGTTGCGGTGGGTCCGGCCTTCCACCAGTTTCAACACGCTCTCGAGCGATCCGTCCATGTAGGTGTCGATCACGGCTGGGTGGACGTACGACTTGCGGCACACCGCTCGCGTGTGTCCGAGCCTGCGCGCGACGCTGTCAATGGCTGCCACCACGTTGTGCTTGGCTTCGGTGTCTGATTCGAAACTCACAACTTCGCGAAGTGCTGACGCTGCGAGGACGGTAGCGCCCCAGGTGCGGAAGTCCTTGGCTGTGTAATCCTCGTCGCTCGTTTCGTGCAGGTACTGATTGACGTCGTCCGACGTGACAGTGCGGCGATCGCCCGCAGGATCGATGTACTGGAACAGCATCTGGCCCGGCAGCTCTTCACAGCGCTTTACGACACTCGCGACCCGCCGATTGGTGATGCCGACCTCTACCTCGCTGCCGCTCTTGCCCTTGAACAGGAACCGCACCGTCGATCCCTTGATCTTCACGTGCCTGTCACGCAGGGTCGTGAGCCCGAAGGACCCATTCTCTCGCGCGTACTCCTCATTGCCGATGCGCGCGTAAGTCATCTCGAGCAACCTGACGATGGTGGCGACAACCTTCTCTCGCGGCAGGCCGCGCTGGTTCAGGTCACGGGTTACGCGGCGCCTGATTCTAGGAAGCGCACGCGCGAAGCCAAGGAGGCGCGCGAACTTGTCGGCGTCGCGAATTTTGTGCCACCGTGAGTGGTAGCGGTTCTGCTTTCGCCCCCGGGCGTCACGGCCCGTAACCTGAAGGTGCCCTCGGGGCCGCGTGCAGATCCACACATCTTTCCAGGCGGGCGGGATGACCAGGCTCGCAATCCGATCCAGCGTCTCCTGGTCGGCCACGCGCTTACCGTGTGGATCGAAATAGACGAATCCTCTGCCCTTGCGGACACGCCGAATTCCAGGTTCAAAGTCGGAGGCGTAAACCAGCCCGGCCTCCTGAGCGGCTTCGGCCGCCGTGTCAGGCGTCAGGCTGCGTTCGGTGGTGTCGCTTGGGGACCTCGCCATGGCGGCTGGACAGCCGACGACAGGCTACGCTTACGCGCCCACAGGAGGGCGACCACGTGCTCCCGCGGCGTGAGCTCATCGCAGGGCACACCCAGCCGCCACAGGCTGGCCTGCACGTGACCCGGCAGCGGGGCGTCGCAGCTGAACGGACGAGCCACCTCCTGCAGGACCTGCCCGACCTGGACCAGCATCAGCTCCTGCTCGCTCATCACCCTAAAAAACGCACGGGAAGGCGGCCCTACCGGGCGATTGCTTCCCGAGTCTCGACGAAGGCCTTGACCGCCCGCTCGAGGTCGGATTTTGAGTGGGCCGCCGATACCTGGGTCCTGATCCGCGCCTTGCCCTGGGGCACGACGGGGTACGAAAACCCGACGACGTAAACACCGCGCTCGAGCATGAGCTGCGCCATCCGGGAGGCCAGCGCCGCGTCACCCACCATCACCGGCACGATCGGGTGCTCGCCGGGCAGGATGTCGAAACCGGCCCGGGTCATCCTCTGTCGGAAGAACGCCGTGTTGTCGCGCAGTCGCTGTCGCAGCTCACCCGCGGACCGGATGAGATCGAGGACCTTGAGGCTGGCGGCGACGATCGGGGGTGGGACCGAGTTCGAGAAAAGGTAAGGGCGGGAGCGCTGCCGCAGCATGGCGACGAGCTCGCTACGACCCGAAACGTAGCCTCCGCTGGCGCCGCCGAGGGCTTTTCCCAGGGTCCCCGTGATGGCGTCGACGCGGCCCATGACCCCGTGGTGCTCATGCGTGCCGCGCCCGTTGGCGCCCATGAACCCGACGGCGTGGGAATCGTCGACCATGACCAGGGCGTCGTGGCCTTCGGCGAGCTCGCAGATCTCTGGCAGCGGTGCGAGGTAGCCGTCCATTGAGAAAACTCCGTCGGTGACGACCAGGCGGAACCGTGCGCCGGCGCTGTCCTTGAGCTGGCGCTCGAGGTCTTCCATGTCGCGGTTGGCATAACGAAGCCGCCGCGCCTTGCACAGCCGGATGCCGTCGATGATGCTCGCGTGGTTCAAGGCGTCAGAGATGACCGCGTCCTGTTCGTCGAGCAGCGCTTCGAAGATGCCGCCGTTGGCGTCGAAGCAGGATGGATGAAGGATCGTGTCCTCGGTGCCGAGGAAATCACTGAGCGCCGCCTCCAGCTCTTTGTGAATCTCCTGCGTGCCACAGATGAACCGGACCGACGCCATGCCGTAACCCCAGCGGTCGAGCGCCTCCTTGGCGGCCGCGACGATGTCGGGGTGGTCGGCCAGTCCGAGGTAGTTGTTGGCGCACAGGTTCAGCACCTCGCGGTCGAGCACGCTGACGACAGATCCCTGCGGGCTCGTCAAGAGGCGCTCCTGTTTTTCCAGCCCGGCGCCACGGATCTCTTCCAGCTGCTGCATAAGGTGCGGTCGCATGCGCTCGAACATCTACTCGCCTCCTAGGCTGATGCCCAGTCCAGGACCACCTTCCCGCACTTGCCCGAATGCCCGACGGCGAACGCCTCCTCGAACTGGCGGTAAGGAAAGCGGTGCGTGATCACCGGCGAGATGTCCAGGCCCGTCTGGGTGAAGACCGACATCTCGTACCAGGTCTCGAAAATCTGACGCCCGTAAACGCCTTTGACCGTGAGCATCTTGAGCACGACCTGCGACCAGTCGATGGCGAACTCGTGGTCTGGCAGCCCGAGGATCGCGATGCGACCGCCGTGCGACATGTTGGCGATCATGTCGCGCAGCGCGCTCGGCTGGCCCGACATCTCAAAGGCGACGTCGAAGCCCTCTTTCATGCCGAGCTCTGCCTGCACCTGGGCGAGCGTCGTCGTGCGGACATCGACCGCGCGTGTGACGCCGACTTTGCGCGCCAGCTCGAGCCGGTAATCGCTGACGTCGGTGATGACGACAAAGCGTGCGCCGTTGTGGCGCGCGACCAGCGCCGCCATGATTCCGATCGGCCCGGCGCCGGTGATCAGCACGTCCTCTGCGACGACCCGGAACTGCGTCGCGGTGTGAACCGCGTTGCCGAACGGGTCGAATATCGCGGCCACGTCGAGGTCGATCTTGGTCAGGTGCGGCCACAGGTTGCCGGCGGGCATGACGATGAACTCGGCGAAAGCGCCGTCGCGCTGCACGCCGATCCCGACCGTGTTCGCGCACAGCGCGCGACGGCCGGCCATGCAGTTGCGGCAGCGCCCGCACACGATGTGTCCTTCGGCGCCGACGATCTCACCCGGGTAGACGGACGCGACCCCATCGCCGAGCTTGACGACCTCCCCAACAAACTCATGGCCGACGACCAGTGGTGGATGAATCGTCGCCTGCGCCCACTCGTTCCAGCTCTCGATGTGGAGGTCGGTGCCGCAGATGCCTGTGCGCAGGACGCGAATCAACACCTCGCCCGGACCGGCGACGGGATCGGGAACGTCCTGCAGCCACAGGCCCGGTCCCGCTTTGGCTTTGACCAGCGCCTTCACTCCGTCAGGATGATAGCGACCGGCAGTCGAGCTCCCGGTTGGCTACTCGCTCGGCTCGATGACCAGGTTCGGGAGCTCCGACCAGCCGACCACGGTCATCACCTTCACGATGCTGGGCGGCAATCCGCGCAGCACGAGTCGTTTTCCGTCGCCGGCGTTTTCGGCGATGCGGACCAGGGCTCTGATGCCGGTGACGTCGGTGAACTCGAGGCGGGTCAGGTCGAGATGAAGGTCTCCGTTGCCGGTGATGGCGTCAGCGAGGATGGCTCGGGCATCGCCGTCAGCGTGGAACAACGCGGTCAGCGCCTCCGCCACGGCCTCAGCGTTGTAGTAGTCGATCGCCCCGGTGATGCTCAGGCCAGGAGGCGAATCCGCACGCGAGATGACCAGCTGCTTATCCGAGTAGACGCTTTGCCCGTTCGACCCCTGCGCCAACATATCTCCCCTTCCTCATGCATCCGGCTCCTGCCACGGCTAGTTGGGTGGGGGCCTCGGCGCTGGATCCGGTGGCGAGCCCTGCTCCTCCGGATCCGCGCCTTCGGCCGTCCCTCCCATCCTCTGATCGAGGTCCTCGACCCAGCCGTCGATGACCTGGATCCAGTGGTCGATCATCAACTCTTTCAAATCCCCCGACTGCGCTTCGCCGCCCTCCAGCTCGCCAGGCTTCAGCTCTGCCATGCTCGTGCCAAAAGCTCCATCAAACCTTTGGAAGGCCCTGCCCACGAAGCTTACTAAACGGTTCATACTTATGCAATACCTCAGTTTGCGCCTAAATAGCTGCACTAAAGTTCTACAGTAGCTGGGTAAGGGTTTTGGGGGTAGAGTTGGATACCGAGCAGTATCAAGGGAGGTGGGTACAACGACGAATCGCCAGGAGGACCAGGCCGTTTACAGCATCGGCGCCGTCGCCAGGATGCTTGACATCCCCACCTCGACGCTGCGCGCATGGGAGGAGCGCTACGCCGTGATCACGCCCCTGCGCAGCGAGGGCTCCCAGCGACTTTATTCGCGCGCGCAGGTCGAGCACCTGCGCTTCATCAAGTCGCGGCTCGACGCCGGGGTGAGCGCCGCCGACGCCCACCGGCTGCTCTCGCAGGAGCTTGTCGCCGACCGCATCCCGGCCGCCGACCTCGATCCAGGGCGCGAAGCCGGTCCGCTGGTGCTGCTGGCCGAGCGCGACCGCTATGCCGCGAACCTTGCCGAGTATTTCTTGCGGACCGAAGGCTATGACGTCGGAATTGCCGGAGACGCGACTCAGGCCAGGCTGCACTTCGAGGAGCGATCCCCAGACCTCGTCATCATCGATCTCTTGATCTCCGGCGGCGCCGGCTTTCGGTTGTGCGGCGAGTTCTCCGCCAAGGGCACCGCCCAAGTCCTGGCGGTGTCAGCCATCGATAGCGCCGACGAGGCGATGAAGCTGGGCGCCGCCGCATTTCTGCGCAAGCCGCTG
>DASQAU010000293.1:0-9428 GCA_035635595.1 Candidatus Eiseniibacteriota bacterium | reverse complement strand
TGGTGCCACCGGTGATCGGTGGCCTGCTGCTGCTGATCGCGCTGCTTGGCCTGATCGGCACTGCGATCCGAGATCCACGGCCCCACGACATAACGGTCGGCCTGGTTGGCCCCGCTTCCGCCGTGCAGCAGATCTCGGCTGCCTTCGGCACCAACGCGCCGGGAGCATTTCAGTTCACCACCTATGACTCCGAGCTGGAGGCCAGGGCGGCCATTGATTCACGCGCGGTCGATGGGGTTCTCGTCCTTGGCTCGCCGCCGCGCTTGATCGTGGCCGGGGCGGCAGGTGACGCCGCAACAGGCGTGATCACGGCAGCCTTGACCAACGTCTTCAAACCTCAGGGCGTGACGCCCGAGGTCGAGGTTGTTCACCCGTTCGCTGCGGGCGATGCTCACGGACTCATCCTCTTCTTTGTGGTCGTGGCGGTGATCGTGTCGGCGCTGGTGAGCCAGGCTCTGCTGCTCGGCATTGCCGGCGACGCGGGATTTGGCACGCGCTTGACCGTTGCGGTGGTGTTTGCCCTGCTAGCCGGAATCACAGCCATGGGCACCGCAGCGTGGATCGCGGATGACTACGCCTCGGGATTCTGGACGGCCGTGGGTCTCGTGATGCTCGGCGCCCTGGCGGTAGGGACGGTCGTGGCCGGCTGCGCGCGCCTCCTGGGACCCCCAGGTATCGGCCTGGCGGCGCTGGTCGTCGTGCTGCTGGGTCTTGTGTCATCCGGAGGGCCAGTCGGCAGCCAGCTCCTCCCGGACTTCTATCGAGCGCTTTCGCCCTGGATGCCGGCAGGACCGCTGTACAGCGCCCTGCGCGGCGCGCTGTACTTCGACGGAGCAGGGCTCGGCACCCCGCTTCTTGTTCTCTTTGGATGGATAGCCGGGGGCCTTGTCCTGATGCTGTTGGCAGAGCTTGTCGCCTCTCGCCGGCGTTCGCCGGCGGCGAGCCTCGCGCCGGCTCGGTAGGGACGGTGCCTCGTACCGGGAGACGGCCGGGCGCGGGCGGAACGGGGGAGAAGATCCTCGCCGCCGCCCGCGCCCACTTCGCCAGGGTTGGCTACGAGGCCGGGACCGTGCGCGGCATCGCCGCCGAAGCCGCTGTCGACCCGTCTCTCGTCCTTCACTATTTCGGCTCGAAGGAGGGCCTGTTTCGCGCCGCGGTCGACTTTCCGGTCAATCCCGCGGACTTCATCCCCCGCCTGCTGGCCCCGGGGCTCGATGAACTGGGCGAGCGGCTGGTGCGCTTCTTCCTGGAGACCTGGGACTCGCCTGCCGGCCGCCCGCTCCTGGCGCTGGTCCGTTCGGTGGTCGCCAGCGAGGACGCAGCCGCTATCTTGCGTGAGTTCGTCACCCGTGAGGTGCTTGGCCGCCTGGCCAGGGCCCTCGATGTCGATCAACCGCAGCTGCGGGCGAGCCTCGCGGCAAGCCAGCTGATCGGGATGGCGATGCTCCGCTATGTGATCAAGCTCGAGCCGCTGGCAAGCGCCCCGCCCGAAGTCGTCGCCCGGTGGCTGGGGCCGGCCGTCCAGCGCTACCTCACCGATCCCGGCGTCACCGCCGCCCGGCCCAAACCTACAATCGAATCGATGGCGGCCTCCGCCCAGGTCTCACTCTCAGATCAGCTGAACAGGATTCCGGCGGCTACGCGCCCGACCGTGAAAGCCGCGATCAAGCTGGTGAAAGCGGTCGCCCCCAAGGCGCAAGAGATCCGTTATCGCAGCGGGCCTCCACGCTCGAAGTCAATGATGTGGAAGCTCGTTCGCTACGCGGTCGACGGCGACAACGTGGTCGGCATCGGGACATTCTCGAGCCACTCGGCTCTGTTCTTCTATCGCGGCCGCGAGCTCGACGACGGGAGCGGTCTGCTTCAGGGCAGCGGCAAGGACTCAAGGTTCGTCACGCTGCGCTCGCCCGCCGACGCCGAGCGGCCCGCGGTCAAGCGCCTGGTCCGGAAGGCGTTCAAGATCGGAGCCGCCGCGCGCTAGCTCGGGCAGCTCAGGGTGCTCGCTCGAAATTCGCTGCTGTTCGCGAAGCTTTTCCATTCCGCGTAGACGCACCTGTGCTCCGGGTCCCACTGTATGCGGAGCCACCGTTCGTCCGAGAAAACCTCGTCCTTGGTCGATGGGCTCACAGCGAACGCACGTTACACCGACACCTTTGGTCGCGCGGGTAGACGTGTTACCCGGCTATGCGGTCCTGAAGACCAGAGCCAGAAGTGGGTTCGCGAGTCGCGGCGCCACCGCCGACTCCAAGGATGACCAGCCAACCCGCATCCCAGATCAGCTGCGGAAGCGGCAGTCCGAGGGCGATCGTCTGCAGTGTGGCGGCGCCGGCCAGCAGCCAGAGCCGGTGCCACAGTGGAGGCGCCGTCCGCAGGACCAGCCATGCCGCCAGGATCAACTCGATGTAGTCGTACTGGTGAAGGTGAAAGGCGAAAACCAGCGACCCCAGGATGCCCAGCGCGAACACGACGTTGAGGTCGGCGCGCCGCCGTCGGGCGATCACGATCGCAGCGACCCCCTGCACCGCTTCGAGCGCGTATGACACGGGACCGCCTCCAAAAACGTAGGCGGCCGTGTACAGGGCCTGGCCGGTGTCGGTCTGCCCGTAGACCAGCGCCTGCCACCAGTTGCCGATACCGGTCGGTCCCAATGCGAGCGCAAAGGCGCCCACCAGCAACGTGCAAACGGCCGCCCAGCTCAACACCGGCTTGAACCGACCACTGGCCGCAAGCGCGAGCGGCACCAGGATCACTGTGTGAGGCTTCAGCACGGTGGCAAAAGCCAGCGCAGCGCCTGCGGCGATGGGCCGGTCTTTGGAGCAGAGCCACCACGAGGCGGCAACCAGCGCGAGAGTCAGGGTGGACGGCTGGCCGTAGTAGAAGGAGTCAAGCACCGGCCAGAGCGCGAGGGCCAGGAAAAGGAGGACAGCTTTCCTCAAGCCGGAGTAAGGCGCCGCGACGTACCACGCCCACACCAACGCCGCGAGCAGCAGCGCCGACCACAGGGCATACGCCACCGGTAGCGGCAGCGCGGTCAGCGGTGCGATCAGCCAGGCGAGGATCGGTGGGTGGATGTAAGGCAGCGCTGAGTTGATGTAGTTCTGCCCGGCGGGAAATACGCTCGAGAGCGAACGCAAAACCGAGACGTCGTAGATGCTCGCCCACCCATAGCGAATCCCGGCCTCAGCCGCGACGTAAAAGATCCTGAAGTCAGGATGCACGGGCTGCCGGACGAACAGCACCATCCAGACGGCGATGTCATAAAGAGCGGCCCATGCCGCGGCGACCGCCGCGGCCGCAAGCCAGAGTGGCGGCCGTCCGGGCCGCAGGTCACGATTCACGGACGCAACGCTACTTGGGCGTGACGGTCTCGTCCCAGATATGGACGTCGGCGCCATCCGGGTGTTCGTTGACATAGTCGAATGGGCGCACGAGCTCCCTGAGGGCGAGCTCGTAATGGAAGGTGCCGGCCTCCTTGGCTGTCCCGACGATCAAGAAAGACGCCGTGGCGCCCGCCCCCACGTCGCCGCAATCGAACGCGGAGGCGTCCGCCGCCAGCGCGCAGCCGCCGAGGTCGGACACCGTGTGATGCTCGTACCACCTGTCGGCTGTCCTGAAAACCAGGCCGAGGTGGGGGATTGCGGGCCCCGTGTTGGTGAGCTTGACCAGCAGCTGGGCGCGGCTGCCGACCGTCGTCTGCTGGGTCGCCGACGTCTCAATGGTCGCGCTGAGCGGTACCGGGTTGACGCATCCCGCCGTCACAAGGACCAGAGCGACCAGCGCCGCCACCTTCATTCCAGCCATTCCTTAACGATTTGCTAACAAAATCGGTAGGCGAATATTGTGGGCGACTTGCATAGTCACGAGATGTGCGTAACGCCGGCCCGCCGGCGATCGTTTCAACCTCGCATGAGGAGGGGGTTCGTACTCCTAGGAGTTCTGCTGGCCGCAGCCGGCTGCTCGGCCAACGGCCCGATCGTGGCTCGCTCATCCCCGTCCCCGTCGACCAGCCCCACGCCATCCGCTTCGCCCAGCCCATCGCCAACCCCCACCCCAAGCCCGTCGCCGTCGCCATCCGCATCCGCCAGCCCTTTGGCGGTGCCTGCCTGGGCTGCGATGCAGTTCAACTGCCCCGGCGCTCCGGCGACTCAGGAGGCGCTGCTGGTGATGCAGGGCTCGACGACGCCGGTCCTCGCCGACGTCACGGACGCTCGGAACCCGAAAACCCTCTGCACGATCACGGGTTCGTGGTCACCTCAGCTGGTGACGCAGACGACGATCTCGTGGTCGGCGACCAAGGGCAGTCCGGGCACGCCGGGTGAGAGCCTTGTCGCGGTCCTCGATCTCTACACCGGCACCTCAACCGTCGTCGCCACCTGGACGGGCGGCGGTTTCCTGGACGGGCTTCACGCCTGGAGCCCGGACCGCGGTTTTCTCGCCTACCTCACGTCGGATGCCGGCGCGGTCAACCTGCACCTGCTCAGTGGCGGCGGCGACCGCGTCGTCGCCTCGATGGGCCCCGTTCCGGGGCGCGGGGTGAACCCCAATGAGGACGACGCCTACCTCGGCTTCTCGCCTGACGGCGGGTACTTCGCGCTGGTTCAGTCGTACACAGCGTCTGGCGACCACCTCCAGATACGCCACACGACCGACGGCAGCCTCGCCTACTCGCAGGCCTCCGGCACGATGGCGACGTGGGGAAGCAGTGGAAGCCGCCTCTACTTCCGCAAGCCGCTCAACGCTGTGATCAGCCTGTGGGATTCGAGCGGCGGTGTGTCGCAGGCCTTCGGCCAGCAGCTCGCATGGATCCGGCCACGGGCCGACCCCGGCGATGACAATCTCGCGTTCACTGTGCGAGACACGCCCGGCACGCCGCACGTCTGGGTCTATGGGCATGGCGGGCGCACCGGCGGCCAGCTTCCCAACCTCCGCTCATCGGCGGTTTGGGTCAACACGGTTTCCGCCTTCTATATCGAAGAGGCGCCTTGCGGGAGCAACTGCGGCCCAGGTCCGGCGACCCAGCCGGATGGCAAGACGTTCACGTACGACGTGGTCCGGCAGGTCGAGGATCCTTCGCGCATCAGCCAGGTGCTTGGCGCGTGGCCGCGCGCCGGGCAAACATGACAACTGACGGCACGAGGAATGCGATCATGGCTCCAGCCATGGACGTCTCCTCTCCTCCAACCGAACAGGCTGCGCTTCAGCCCATCGAGCTCCATCCAATCGCTTCGTCCACCCCGCCGGTGATCTCATCCTGGGAGCCCGTCAAGGTGCAACGAGGGCGCCGGTTCTGGACCGCGGCGCTCGCCGGGGCCTTGCTCCTGACCGCCGGCGGGCTCGGCGTCCTGTATGTCGACGACACCAACGCGCAGAGTGCCGCTCGCGATCTGGTGCTCAAGAACTCGTCGCTGACCGGGCGCAATCAGATCCTTCAGAGCCAGCTCAACGCGACCCAAAAGGAGTTGACGACCTCACAGACACAGGTGAACAGCCTGACCACGGAGCTCGCCCACCCGACGCTAGGCATCTGGAACGTCCCGCAGAACATCAGCGGCGCCAGCTTTTACCTGGCCGCTGGAGTCCCCGACACGTTCACGTACCACCTGAAGCTCAATTCCAGCGGTCCAATGTCGGCCAGCATCCTTTCGATCCACCAGTTCGGTGACGCAGTGCGGTGCGTGGAGACGGGCCGCGGCTCCACGAACTACTGCATGCATCATTCAGGCAGCGCGAACGGCTGGCTCAGCACGACAAGCGTCAACTATGACTTTCACCTGGCCGAAGGCTGCGCCGCATACCTGCTGGTGATCACCGCCGCCGGGACAGTCACGGTGACGCCTGACGTGAGCGTCACCTACAACCCGGCCTCATCCGCAACCGGAGCCTGCGCCTAGCTTCCCCACCCTGTGGGGAAGTCCCCGCCGTTAGGCGGGGGATGGGGCGGTGTCTATTTGACACAAGATGTGAAAACAACCAAGAGTTAGGCTATCCTACCTTTCGTGCTAGGCAAACCCGCAACCTGGATTAGGGTGACCTAGCCCGGATGGTCGACCAGGTCGAGCGCCGGAGCAGCTTCACGCGAGCCCAGCAGGATTACCTCAAGGCGCTGTATCTGCTGCGCGGCGATCAGCGCCCGGTCCCGACGCGCGACCTCGCCCAGCGCCTCGGCATCTCGTCCCCAAGCGTCAGCGAGATGGTGACCCGCCTCACGGCCCAGGGCCTGGTCGAGCACGACCGCTATCGCGGCCAGCAGCTCACCCGCGAAGGCCGCAAGGTCGCCCTCGAGCTCGTCCGCCACCACCGCCTGCTCGAGATGTTCCTCGTCCAGGTCCTCGGCTACACGTGGGACGAGGTCCACGACGAGGCCGAGCGCCTGGAGCACGTCATCTCCGAGCGGATGGAGCAGCGAATCTTCGAGCTCCTCGGCCGCCCGCAGCTCGATCCCCACGGCCACGCCATCCCTACCCTCGGAGGCAAGGTGCGGCCGTTGAGCGACCGTCCCCTCACCGAATGCCGCCAGGGCGAAAAGGTTGTCGTGCAGCGCGTCTCGGATGACGACCCAGGCCGGCTCCGGGAGCTCGACCGCCGCGGCCTGGTGCCAGGCACCCCGATCGAGATCGTCGAGGAGAGCAAGTTCGAGGGCCCCATCGGAGTCCGCATCAAAGGCCGCCGCCTGACCGTGGCCCTCGGTCTTGCGCGCGCCGTTTTCGTTGAGGTGCGCAAGGCAGCAGCGTGATCAAGGAGCCACCAATAAAGCCACCGAAGATGCCAAGGGTTGAACCGGCGGTTGCGGCCCTACCCGGTGAGGAGAGAGTCCTCCGCGCAGCGGAAAAGGCGCTCAACGGCCAGACGCGAGGCTTGCGCGCCCTGGTTCCGTTCCTCGGTCCGGCCTTCGTCGCCGCTGTCGCCTACGTAGATCCCGGCAACTTTGCGACCAACATCGCCGGCGGCGCGCAGTACGGCTACATGCTGCTCTGGGTCGTGCTGACGGCCAACCTGATGGCGATGCTCATCCAATCGATGAGCGCAAAGCTCGGCATCGCCACCGGCTTGAACCTCGCTGAAGTGTGCCGGGAAAAGTTTCCCCGTCCGCTGACGTTTGGCCTCTGGATCCAGGCCGAGGTCATCGCGATGGCGACCGACCTGGCCGAGTTCATCGGGGCCGCCATCGGCATCCACCTTCTCTTTCCAGGCGTACCGCTCTTCGTGGCCGGCGTCATCACCGCTTTTGCAGCCTTTGGCATCCTGGCGATCCAGTCGCGTGGCTTCCGCGGTTTCGAGGCGGTGATAGCAGGGCTGGTCGGCGTCATCGTTGCCGCCTTCGCATTCGAGGTCTTCCTGGCCCGACCAGACGTGGGCGGAGTCGTCACCGGCCTGATCACGCCCCGGTTCGATGGAACCGAGAGCGTGCTGCTCGGGGCCGGCATCCTCGGCGCGACCGTCATGCCTCACGTCATCTACCTGCACTCAGCGCTCACGCAGCGTCGCATCGTCGGAGTGACCGAGGTGGAGAAGCGAAAGATCTTCAGGTTCGAGAGATGGGACGTGATCATCGCCATGACCATCGCCGGGCTCATCAACATCTCGATGCTGACGATCGCCGCCGCCGCCTTCTACCACCAGGACATCGGCCCGATTCAGAGTCTCGAGGAGGCCTTCAACGCCCTTGGCGCCAGGCTCGGACACGGCGCGGATATCTTCTTCGGGCTCGGCCTGCTCGCCTCCGGGCTGTCTTCCTCGTCAGTCGGCACCCTGTCCGGCCAGGTGGTGATGCAGGGATTCATCCGTCGCCGGATCCCGCTCTTCTTGCGCCGGGCGATCACGATGGCGCCGGCGCTGATCGTGATTGCGGTCGGGCTCGACCCGTCCCGCTCCCTGGTTCTCAGCCAGGTCGTGCTGTCGTTTGGAATCCCCTTCGCGCTGATTCCGCTTCTGCTCTTCTGCAGGGATCGGGGGCTCATGGGCACGTTGGTGAACCGTCGAGTCACGACCGTGATCGCCTCGCTGGTGATTGCGGTGATCGTCAGCCTCAACGTGTTCCTGATCACATTGCTGGTCACGGGTAGATAGATAATCGCCCCACCGTGAAGCTGGGGTTGAACATCGGCTACTGGGGGTTCGGCCTGACCGCGCGGGACCAGCTCGAGATCGCGCAGACGGCCGAAGGGCTCGGCTACGACTCCGTATGGGCAGCCGAGGCCTACGGTTCCGACGCTGCAACCGTGCTGGCCTGGCTGGCCGCCGGCACAAGCCGGATCAAGCTCGGCGCCGGGATCTTCCAGATTCCAGCCCGCAGCGCCGCGATGACCGCGATGACCGCGGCGACCATCGACCAGCTGTCGGGCGGCAGGATGCTGCTCGGCCTCGGCAGCTCGGGGCCGCAGGTGTCCGAAGGCTGGCACGGGGTGCGGTTCGCGAAGCAGCTGCAGCGCACGCGCGAGTACGTGGCGGTCGTGCGGATGGCGCTGGAACATAAGAAGGTTGAGTTTCACGGCGAGACGTTGGAGCTCCCGCTGCCCGACGGCCCGGGGAAGGTGCTCAAGCTCACCGTCCGTCCGGTGCAGGAGCGGATCCCGATCTTCCTGGCCGTGCTCGGACCCAAGAACGTGGCGCTGGCCGGCGAGATCGCGGACGGCTGGCTCCCCGTCTTCTTCTCCCCCGAGCACACGGCCGCGCTGCGCACGCCGTTGGAAGAAGGCGCCGCCCGCGCGGGACGGACTCTGGACGACTTCCGGATATGTCCCAGCGTCAACGTGATGATCAGCGACGACGTCGACGTGGCGCGCAACGCGATGCGCCCGATGCTGGCGCTCTACGTCGGCGGGATGGGATCACGCGAGCAGAACTTCTACAACCGCCTCGTCTCGTCGTACGGGTTTGAGCGCGAGGCGCAGCAGGTCCAGGAGCTTTACCTCGAGGGCCGCAAAAGTGACGCGATGCTCGCGCTGCCCGAGGACCTCATCGACGCTGTCAGCATCGTCGGCCCGCGCCAGCGCGCGAAGGAGCGAATCCGCGCCTTCCGCGACGCCGGTGTCGACACACTGATCGTCTCGCCGATGGCATTCGACAACGACGAGCGCAAGGAACAGCTGCATCTCGTCGCCGAGCTAGCCAGAGAAGTTGGCTGAGCAGTCCCCGAAGCTATTTGCGATTTTTTCAGCGCCGCTGAAGCGAGAAGACTCTGAGCTCTGGTGGATGCTGGTCGCCCTGGCCGTGGCGGCGTTGTCTGGGGCAGGGATTGCGACGGTGGTCGGCCGAGGCGTTTGGTTGGTGCTCCTGATCACGTACTTCGGCGGTGGTGCGCTCATGTGCCTGATGGCGGTGGGGCTGATTCGAAACCGTTACAGCGTCGCCGGGATTGCCTGGTTCATGGGCACGATCCTGACCTTCAACGTGTGGAATATTCTCGTCCTCCAGCTGAGCTTCTCGAT
>DASQAU010000292.1:0-6043 GCA_035635595.1 Candidatus Eiseniibacteriota bacterium | reverse complement strand
CCTTCCTCTTGACCACGCGCGCGGAACCGCACGCGCAGATAAGAGTCTAGGCGCGGAATCCGAGAGCAATCTGGTCGTTTTCTGCACTTTTTCGACGACGAAACGGCTGCGTCACTCGAGAATTTCCAAGCAAGAGGGATGAAGATGCGATCCCGTCGTGCTAGAAGTGCGTTGCTCCAGCAAACGACTTGCACACTTTGCTCAGTTCGAACGATTTAGCAGACCGTCTTGGCATCAGCCGGGCGAGTGTTCTTCGCGCCGTATCGAGGGGACAGCTCAGGCCGGCTCTGGTCACCCCAGGAGGACATCGCCGCTTCCTCCCCCAGGACGCCGAGTCTCTGGGCCGCCGCCCCGCCGCAGGCGACCGAGATGACCAACTCCTCGGCTCGAGCGAAGCTGCCCGTCTGCTGGGTATCAGCCAGCAGACGCTGAACCGGGCGGTCCGGCAGGGCCGGCTGCTTCCGGCCGTCGTCACGCCGGGTGGCCACCGGCGCTTTGCGGCGTCCGACATCGTGGACTCGCGCCGCGCAGCCGCCAATGGCGGGACCGGGTGATGGCGGAGGACACTCCGCCACAGCAGTCACCGCGGTCGGACCGCGGCCAGCTTGCCTGGAGCGTTCTGCTCAACTCCATCCTGGTCGCGGCGTTCGTCCTCGGGGCGATCCCGATGGTCGCGATCGTGCGCGGATTCATCGAGATGGTGGCGCAGTCGAAGATTCGCAGCGGAGCCGACTGGCTCGCGTACGGCTTCGCCTTCACCGGCCTGTTTCTGGGTGCGGTCTTTTTCGCGTACGCGATCAAGTACTACCTGAGCACCGCCATGGTGCTGATCACGACGCTTGCCGGCGGCGGCGCTCGCAACGGCAATGGACACGGCTCAAACGGCTCCTCCAACTCGAATGGACTAAACCGCATCAACGGAAACGGAAACGGTTACCACATCGACCTCGGGTACCACCCGTTCGTCTCGGTGCATGTCGCTGCTTACAACGAAAAGCGCGTGATCGAGCGGCTGCTGGTTGCGCTTGACCAGCTGACGTACCCGGCTTACGAAGTGGTCGTCGTCGATGACTCCACCGACGAGTCCATCCAGATCCTTCAGCGGTGGAGGGACAGGCCGCGTTTCAAGATCCTCCACCGCAACAGCCGGCAGGGATACAAGGGAGGGGCGTTGCGTGAAGCCCTGAAGTACACCGACCCGAGGGCCGAATACATCGTGATCTTCGACGCTGACTCGATGCCGTTTCCCGACTCGATCGAACGCCTTCTGCCGCACTTCTATCGCGTGACCGAAGGACCGTCCAGCAAGCGCCTCGAGTCTGCGTTCGGGCGCAATGACCCTCCGTCGGAGCCCGGGCAGATCAAGCGGCGGCTCGAGGTCGCTGCAGTGCAGAGCTACCAGTGGCACGTCCTCAACAAGTCGGAAAGCTGGCTTACGGAAGCGGTCAGGGCGGAATACGCGGGCAGCTACATGATCGAGCGACCGTTCCAGGACGCCATCGGCGCTCTGAAGATGATCGCCGGCACCGCCTACATGATCCGCGCGGAGGTCCTGCGCGAAGTTGGTTGGGGCACGAGCATCACCGAGGATTGGGAGCTCACCCTCAAGCTCTACGCGCGGGGCTACAAGGTGGTCTACACGCCCTGGGCCGAGACGCCGGCGGAGTGCGTGAGCACCTTCGCGCGCCTGGCTCGGCAGCGGATGCGTTGGGCCGAGGGCCACACGTACAACATCCGCAGATATTTCCTGCAGATCATTAGGTCGCCGTTTGTGACGCCGCTCGAGAAGCTCGAGTTTCTCTACGACTCCACGTATTACCTGCAGGCCGGCCTGTTCGTCATTGGAAGTCTCAGCTGGGTGATCTCGGAAGTCGTGTTTCACACACACGTGCCCGGCTGGACTGCGCTGCTCGGCTGGTCGCTGCTCTTCTCCAACATCTTCGCCCTGCCCTTGATGAACCTCGGCGGGCTCATCCTGGAGGAGGCTCCGCGGCGAGACCTCCAAGGCGTCTTGGGGGCGCTGGTCCTGTCCTTCGCGCTCGTCCCATTCCAGGCGTGGGCCGCATTCAAAGGGCTCATCAGCAAAGAAGAGGGACCGTGGTTCCGCACCCCGAAAACCGGGCGCGTCACAGACGAGGTCCACCACCTGAGGCGGCTCAACCTCCTGCGGCGCTGGCTCATGGGCCCGCGGGCCAGGCGCCTCGAGTGGAAGTCACCCGCAACGCCGGCTGTCTCGCGCAGCATCAGCCGGCTCCGCAACCGCTGGGCGGGCTGGGCCGTGGCGCTCGCCCTGCTCGCCTCGTTTGCCGGGATGGTGTGGCTCGCGTCGCGCGCCCCTGTGGTCACGGCCGCGGGCAACCCGCTCTACCTGCATGGCAGTGGGACCGCGCCCGGCTGCACACCGAGCACGCTCGACCAGACGATCGGGACCCAGGTGACCGCCTGCACGATCCAGTCCGCCGCTGGCGGCGTCACGTCGACCTGGGGATTCACCAACCTGCCGGCTCAGACTGTCGCCGCAGGAGTCTGGACATTCACGATGTACTGGACCGGCGGGTCGGGCGCGACCAGCGACACGGTGACGGTCAGCGCAGGCGTCTCTGCGACCGCGAGCTGCGCTCTGTTCGTCGCCACCATTCCGAACGTGGGCTCGACGTGGTCGACCACATATGGGTCCTCCGGCGTCAACACGACGAGCCCGTTCACTGTGAGCACGAGCGCAAGCCAGCTCGCGCTCGTCATCCCGCCGGGAGGTTCGCTGTGCGTCTCCGTGACCCTGACGCACAACACCGGCGGCAAGCCCTCGATGGTCTACGACGGAACGGCGGGCGTCGGTGACACGCGGATCGTGCCACCGAGCATCATCGTGCCGGAAAATCTGGTCGGGTTCGTCGGTTTGGCGCTGCTCATACCGTTGTTCACTGCTCGCCGGCGTTTGCTGGCGCTCGTCAGGGTGCGCGCATGAACACTCGCGATCGCGACAACCTCAACCTGACACTGCTGGCGATCCTGTGCGCTCTGCTGATGCTGCTTCCGCTGGTGACGACGTTCGACGACTTCCTCACGACATGGGCCCTGCAGTTCGGCGCGAACAACCCGCTGCAGGCGATCGTCCCCGTTGAGGCGCGCATGGTCGTCGGCCTGCTCGGACTGGCGGGGATCCATGCCGCCGCGTCAGGGAGTCACCTCGTGGTCTGGGACGGCTCAGGCGTCATGCACACCCTGTTCATCTCTTGGAACTGCATCGGCTGGCAGAGCCTGGTGCTGCTGGGCGTCAGCTTCATGTCCGGGTTGCGTGGGCATCATCCCATTGAGGCTCGCGTACAGGTCGTCGTGATCGGCGTTGCCGGCACGATGCTGCTCAACCTTCTGCGCGTCGCGGTCGTGGCTGGAATCGCGGCCACGGTGGGCGTCACGCCTGCGGTGCTGTTTCACGATTACGGAGGCACGATCCTCGTCGTCGCGTTCCTGTTCGGGTTCTGGATCTTCGCTCAGCGGTGGATCCTTGGCCCGGATCCGTCGGCCGAGGTTGAGGCGGTCGCGTGAACCGCTGGCTCCGGCTTGCTCTGCAAACGGCTTTCGGCCTGGCTCTGCTCTGGTTGTGGCTCCGGACCGTTTCGTTGAGCGAGGTGGTGAGCCACGCCCAGGTGCGCAGCTGGGCGCCGGTGGCGCTGATGATCGTGCTGTTCCTGCTCACCAGCGTGATCAGGGCGCGGCGCTGGTTGCTGCTGCTTCGCCCGCTCGCCCCTGTCGGCATGGTGAGGGCCTTTGCAATGAACGCGGCAGGCGGCCTGCTGAACTACGTGCTGCCGATCCGTTCGGGCGACGCGGCGCGTGCATGGTGGCTGTGGCGCCGCCATCGCGTGCCGGCCGGTTCGGCCCTCGCGACCATCGTGATCGACAAAGCATGCGACCTCGCAGCCGTCGCGCTGGTCCTTGGTGCGCTCGAGGTGGTCGCCCTGACCGGAGTGATCAGCGCGCCGCAGGGCCTGCTCGGCGCCGCTGCGCTCGCCATCGCTTTACTTGCGGCCGTCTTCGGGACGGCGCTGGTCGGCCCGCGGCTCGCGCGGTCATGGCTGGCCCGCCGACTGCTCCCCGCGCGTTTTGCATCCGCCGTCGCCGGTCAGGCCTCCGCATTCCGAGCTGGCGCTCGCGGCCTGTGGACCCCAACGCTGGTGAGCCGGCTGGCTTTCCTGACCATCCTTGCGCTGGTGATCGACGCCTTCAACTTCACCTTGCTCTTTGCGGCGGTGGGCGTCTCGGTCCCGCCATTGAAGGCCATGGCCGCATACCCGGCGCTGCTCCTGAGCTTTGCCGTGCCGGCTGGACCGGGATATGTCGGCAACCTGGAGGTGGCGGGATCGTTGGTGTTGGGAGGCGGCCTCAAGCTGGCGCCGGCGGTGGCGGCCGGCGCGATCGTCCTCTACCACGCGATCACCGCGGGAACCGCGCTCGTGCTCGGGCTCCTCGGCTTCTTCCTGGTCGGAGGACGGCGCCGCGCTCGAGCGGGAGCACCGCGGAGGATCGCTGTCTTCCACTGCGGCTTCACCTACTCCGGCGGTGGCGAGCGGATCGTGATCGAGGAGGTGCTGGGCCTGCGCCGGCGGGGTTACGAGGTCGAGTGCTACGCGCCCACCGTGGATCAGTCCCGCTGCTACCCCGACCTGATCGCGGACGTCCGGGTGCGAACTTTTCTCCCGCAGCTCCCGCGCTGGATTCCATTCCGCGAGGCCGTGCAGATGGCCGCCACCTCGCTTCTCATGCCGCTCTACGCATGGCGTTTTCGAGGGGTTGACGCAATCGTGGGGTGCAACCAGCCCAGCGCGTGGATCGCGTGGTGGGCGGCGAGGCTGATGGATGTTCCGTACATCGTTTACCTGAACCAGCCCAACCGCCTGGTCTACCCGCGCAACGTCGACCGGGAGACCGGCTGGGTCGCCAACGCGGATTACCGGCTGCTCGCGGCGATCGTGCTGCGCGCGACGCGGTTTGTCGCCTGGGCTGACCGCCGCTCGGTGCAGGAAGCGGACCAGCTGTTGGTCAACGGCGATTACATCGGCGACATCATCCGGCGCACCTACCGGCGCGAGGCTGTCGACTGCCCGGCCGGCTGCCACGTCGCCGCGTCAGGTTTTCCCCTCCCGATCGACGCGCGGTTCTCAGGCGGCCTGACGATCAACGGGTATCCGATTCGCCGTCCGTACGTCCTGCTGACCAACCGCCACTACCCCCAGAAGCGATTCGACCTCGCCATCCGCGCGATGGCCGAGGTCCGCAAGACGCACCCGCGAGTTCAGCTCGTGATTCCCGGCCCCGCGACCTCGCACACTGAATCGCTCAAAGCCCTGGTTGCGGAGTTGGGGCTATCTGACGCGATCCTTTTCCTTGGAGCAATCGCGGAGGACGAGCTCCAGAAGCTCTACGAGGGGGCCGCCGTTTATGTCTATCCCGCGCCCGAAGAAGACTTCGGCATGGGCGTAATCGAGTCGATGTCCAAAGGCGTGCCGGTGGTGGCGTGGAACCAGGCCGGACCAACCGTCACGGTCGGGCCCCGCACCGGTCATCTCGCCGAGCCGCTGGTCGTCGGCGATTACGCGGCGGGAATCTCAGGGCTCCTGGATGATCCAGAGAAAAACCAGGCGACCGGTGACCGCGCCTACGAATGGGCGCGGCAATTCGACTGGGAGCGGCATCTCGACACGCTGGAGAGAGCCGTTCTCGATGTGGCTCGCTCTCACGAACGAATCGCGGTGGAGGCTGCCACCGCTTGAAGGCTCCGCGAGGATCGCTCGCAGCGTTTGACGCACTCGTGCTCGCGGTCGGGGTCATCGTTTTTGGAGTTGCCACCGGTGCCTTCGCCGGCAGCGTCAAGGGTTATGACGGCTGGGGCCACCTCAGCAAGGTGGTCCTGGTGCTCAGGGATTTTCCGGCGGTCGACTGGAATTACGACTGGTACAGCGGGTCGCCGTTTTTTCTCGGCGGATATCCACCTTTGTTCTATTTCGCTGCGAGCGCCCTCGCCGGTTTGGGAGTGGATGCCGCC
>DASQAU010000291.1:0-3077 GCA_035635595.1 Candidatus Eiseniibacteriota bacterium | reverse complement strand
CACGATTCCATTGGCCCTGGCTCGTGGCACGAATCCATCCTAGCGACCTACGCTTACGAACCGTGACCAGGGCGCTGCCGGCTCGTTCCGAGGTCGACAAGCGCTTCACCTGGGACAGCGAAAGCGTTTTCGCGGACGAGGCAGGCTGGGAGCAGGCGGTCGAGACCATTGCCGGCCGGCTGCCCGACCTGGCTGAGTTCAAGGGTCACCTGGGAGACTCACCCGACGCGCTCGCGGACTGGTTCGACGCGAGCGAGCGGACGCATCGGTTGATGGGCAAGGTGCTCGTCTACAGCACGATGTCGTACTCCGTCGACACGGGAAACCAGGCGTCGCTCGGACGCTCCGACCGGGCACGCTCGATCGCAGCGCAGCTCGGCGCGGCGACCGCCTTCGCCCTTCCGGAGATGATCGCTCTCGGCATTCCCAAGCTCCGTGGGTGGGTCGAAAGCTCGCCGAGACTGGCCCACCTCGGCCACTATTTCGACCGGGTCGAAAAGCTGCAGCAGCATATTCAGAGCGCAGAGGTGGAGGAGGTCCTGACACAAGCGTCGGACCCTCTGGCTACAGCGCTTTCCGTGCACGCGGTCCTCGCCAACGCCGACCTCAGGTTCTCTCCCGCAATCGCGACGGACGGCGAGCAGCACGAGGTCGCCCAGGGCACTGTCGCGGCGCTCCTCACGAGTCCCGACCGCGAGCTTCGCCGGACCGCTTTCGAAAACTACGCTGACGCCCACCTCGCTCTGCAGCACGCGATGGCGACGAGCCTGGTCGGTGGCATCAAGCGGGACATCTTCTACGCCCGAGCGCGAGGGTTCAATTCATCGCTGGCCGCGGCGCTCGAGCCAAGCCACGTGCCTCCGGACGTTTATCACAACGTCATCCGAACGTTTCGCGAGAACGTCGGCACGTGGCATCGGTACTGGCGGATCAGGCGCAAGGCCCTGAACATCGACGTGCTCAAGCCCTACGACACGCGCGCCCAGCTTGGCGCCTCGACGCTGAGAGTGCCTTACGAGCAGGCGGTGGATTGGATCTCCGACGGCGTGAAGGCGCTGGGCGAAGAATACGTGCAGATCCTGCGCCGAGGGGCGCTGCAGGATCGCTGGGTCGACGTCTACCCGAACAAGGGCAAGCGCATGGGCGCGTTCTCGACCGGCGTGCCGGACACGTTTCCCTTCATCTTCATGAGCTACAACGACGACATCTACTCCATGAGCACGCTGGCGCATGAGCTGGGTCATTCGATGCACTCGTACTACGCGCGCAAGACACAGCCCTTCATCTATTCGAACTACGGCCTCTTCCAGGCCGAGGTTGCCTCAAACATGCACCAGGCGCTGGTCCGGCGGCACCTCCTCGCGACTCAGTCCGATCCCGCGCTTCAGATCGCGGTGATCGAGGAGGCGATGTCGAACTTCTACCGGTACTTTTTCATCATGCCGTCGCTTGCACGCCTGGAGCTGGAGATGCACGAGCAGGTCGAGCGTGGCGGCGCCATCACCGCCGACTACCTGAACAAGCTGATGGCCGACCTGATGATGGAGGTCTTCGGCTCAGAGGTCGAGGTGACCGATCGCGACCGCGAGCGGATCGGGTCGACGTGGGCCCAGTTCCACACCCACCTCTACAGCAACTTCTACGTCTATCAGTACGCGACGGGCATCGCGGGCGCCGACCACCTGGTCGAACGTGTCGCCGCCGGAGACTCGAAAGCGATCGAGTCTTACCTCGCTTTCTTGAAGAGCGCCGGCTCGATGTACCCGCTGGACGGCCTGCGGATGGCAGGCGTCGACATGACCTCGCCCGAACCGGTGGAGGCGGCCTTCGCGACGCTCGCCCGAATGGTGAGCCGCCTGGAGGAGCTGACTTCGCGCGGGGCGGCTTGAATGCCGCGAATGCCGGCGCTAGAGCACGATCCGGTAGACGTTCGTCTCCCGGCGCTTGAAACCCATCCGTGGGTACAGCCGGTTCGCCGCCTCGCGCTGCACGCCCGACTGCAGCTCGGCAACCTGCGAACCTTTGTTGCGTGCAACGTCCAGTGCTGCGTTGACCAGCGCCGCTCCGACTCCCTTGCCTCGAGCAGCCTCGTCGACTACGACCTCGTCGAGGCGAGCTTTGATCCAGAACGGAGTCGTATAGACAATCACGGTCGTAGTGCCGACGACGTCCTGCCCGTCCCTGGCCAGGAGAAGCGTCACTGCGGGGTCGGCGACGAGCGCGCGCAGCCTCTCCATCGTCGGGACAGCAAGCTCGGAGTTGAGCTGCGGCAATAAATGCGCAAGCGCCGTGTGGACCTCAGGCGTGGCTTCGGTCACCGTTTCGATACGCACCATTTCGCGGAAAGCCTACCTATAGCAGGCGAAGTAGGGCGGCGGCGGCCGCGGCTGCGCCGACCACGACAAGGAATGGAGCGCGAAACAGCACGGCGACGACAGCGACTCCCAGGGCCGCGGCTCGGACGTCCAGCACCAGGTGTTGCCCGGTCGCAAAAGTCTGCGTCGCGACCAGGGCGGCCAACAACGCGACCGGGACGAGCGGAACGGTTCTCTGGACACGGGCGTCCTGAAGCACCCGAGCGGGCAAGGAAAGCCCCGCCAGCTTGAGCGCGTAGCAGCTTGCGCACGCGGCCAGCACGCCGGCCCAGATCACGTTCGCGCCCTCAGCACGCCGAACAGCGCGACCAGCACGGCGACGATCAGCAGCGGGATGCCCGCCGGCACGAACGGGAGACACGCCAGCGCCACCACCCCGGCCGCCAGGGCGATCGCCATCGGCTCGCGGGCGCGCAACCTCGGGGCGAGCAATGCAAGAAATGCGGCGGGCGGCGCCGCGTCGAGCCCGAGAACTTTGGGGTCGGGCACCAGATGTGTGGCAAGCGCACCGATCAGCGTCCCCAGGTTCCAGAACAAGAACAGCGCCACTGCCGTGGCCCAGAAGGCAAACCGACTCTCAGCAGGCGACTCGCGCGCAATCGCCATCGCGGTCGTTTCGTCGATGACGAAATGCGCGGCCAGCAAGCGCCGCAACCCGCTGCGATCCAGAATCGACGAGAGTCTCAAACCATAGAGCGCATT
>DASQAU010000290.1:0-2252 GCA_035635595.1 Candidatus Eiseniibacteriota bacterium | reverse complement strand
CTGCTCAAGAACGTCCGGGAGGCGCTGGCCGACCTGCGTCCACCGCCCATCGGGCCTGACGGCCTGGCGGGCGACCTCCGACGCCAGGCCGATGAGTTCGCGCGCCTTTACGCGATTCGCGTCGAGCTCTCGGCCAGCGGGACCGAGGACCTGTTGACCGCGCAGCAGCGCGAGGTGGTGGCACAGATTGTGCGCGAGGCGCTGACCAACGTGCGCCGGCACTCCGGTTCGTCGATCTGCCGGGTGAAGATGGCGTTTGACGCCCGGCCGTTCCTCATCGAGGTATCCGACGAGGGAAAGGGCTTCCACAGCAGTGGCGGCGTCGGCTACGGCCTTGTCGGGATGCGGGAGCGAGCCGCCGGCGTGGGCGGACGGCTGGAGGTGGTGAGCACCGAGGGTCGCGGCACGACGGTCTTCTTGTTCGGCCCGGCCTAGCTCCAGGTCATCGGTTTCGCCTCCTCGTTCAGAGCCGGAATGACCTGCGTCGCGGCCTCATGTCGGCCAGCGGCTGCGCGAGCTCGTCGGCCTCGATGGCCTGCAGCTTGCGCGTGACGGTTTCGACCATCGCGCGCGTCTTGCCGTCGTCGACCTGGATGGCGCGGGCGATCTCCTGCGTCGAAAGGCCGTAGCTCAACAGCTGCGCCACCTCGCCCTCGCTTTCGTTGAGGCGACCCAGCGGGCCGCGCAGCGCCGCAACCAGCGGCGAGAGCGTGGCGCCGAGGGAGGTCGCGTACGCGACATCCTCTTCGGAGTACCAGTGATCGTGGCGGCATCCCAAGACCAGCAATCCGATCGGTCGCTGGCCGACCTCGCCCACAGGCGCGTACAGCAGGGCCGGCCAGTCGAGCTCCCAGTCGTATCCGAGCGATGGGTTCGGGTTCTCGATCACCGAGTTGATCACCATCGGTCGCTTCTCATAGAGGGCTCTGCGTGCAAGCGGCATCAGCGGCCGGCCCTGGAGGAATCGGCGAGAAACCTCTGAAGCGGCAATCGGCTGCAGCCAGCCGCCGCGAAGGTAACCGAGGACCCAGCGGTCGTGGCAGAGGGAATCGAGGGCCAGTCCCATACGGCGCCTGGCTTGCTGGAGCTGTGGGAGCTGGCCCATGTCCGGAGGTTAAGTGGGGCTGGAAACCCTGACCTCAGGGCAGGTTCAGCATTTCCTCAAGAAACCCTGAACCTGCTAGGTTGCGGCTGGGTAGGTGGCGTGACCACACGGTTGCTGGTCGTCGATGACGAGCCACGCACGGCGGAGCTGACCGCCGAGCTGTTGCGACGCGCGGGTTACGCAGTCGACATCGCCGTCAGCGGGACTGAAGCGCTTCAGAGCGTTCGTTCCAACTCTCCCGACTTGATGCTGCTCGATTACGAGATGCCCGACATGGAGGCGCCGGAGGTGCTCGATTCGCTGCGCTCCGGGGCGGATCGGATCGCGTTCCCGGTCATCATCCTCACCGGTGCGCGTTACGCGCCCGGCGACCAGGTGCTCGGCATCGAGCGCGGGGCGACCGACTACATCGTCAAGGGCACGGACCGGCAAGTGTTGCTGGCGCGAGTGCGTGGAGCGCTCCGCGAACGCGCCGGCGAGTCGCGACTCATCGTCAATGGGCGCTTGCGGATCGACCTGGCGCGCGGCCAAGCGTGGCTGGGCGAGCGTGCGTTGAAGCTGGAACGCCGGCCGCTGCTGATGCTCCAGCTGATGGCCGGGCGGCCAGGTGAGGTGGTGGGCCGTGCCGAGCTCCTCGAGCGGGTTTGGGGTACAAGCTATGCCGGGTTCGAGCACAGCGTCGAGCAGGCGGTGCATGAGATCCGGCGCGCGTTGAACGAGCCTGGCTGGATCGAGACGGTCCGTGGCATCGGCTACAGGTTCGTCACCCAGCCCTGAGCTGGCGGCTGCGCTGCACCGCCTGCGATCGACGCTGGCGAGGCTGAAAGCTGAGCTGGAGCAGGCGCAAGCCGACGGGACGGCCCCGCCGGCCAACCGGTTGCTGGGCGACGTCGATGACGCGCTGATGCTCCTGCGGGCCGTCGAGCAGGCAGCCTTCCGGACGGTTTCCGTCCTGGTGGTCGACGACGACGCAAGACTCGCGGAGCTGACCGCGCGGGGACTGCGCCGGCTGGGCTACGAAGCAGAGTCCGCGGATGCGCTGCGGGATCTGCGGCCCGGGGAGGTCGTCGTGTTCGACCTCGGCCTCGAGGCGGCGTTGAGCGAAAGCACCCGATCAGCTTTGAAGGCGGCGCGACCGACTACATCG
>DASQAU010000289.1:0-2509 GCA_035635595.1 Candidatus Eiseniibacteriota bacterium | reverse complement strand
GAGCGCGAGGATTGGCACTGCAAGCGCGAACGCGACGGCGACCTTGGCCACGCCGAGGATCGAGATGACGCCCAGCGCGGTCCCCAGAAAGTGGGCGCCCGAGTCACCCATGAAGATTCGGGCGGGATGCCAGTTGAAGAGCAGGAACCCCGCGCAAGCGCCCGCCAGCGCTCCGCTGAGCTGCACCACATCGGTCTGCCGCAGGCCTGAGGCGGCGAGCATCAAGGTCACCGCGACGATGAAGACGACGCCCGCGGCCAGCCCGTCGGCCCCGTCCAGGAAGTTGACGGTATTTTGCATTCCCATCAACCAGAAGATGCTTACCGGGGTGGCGAGCAGGCCGAGGTGGACTATGTGCCCCCCGGGCAGACCGAAGTAGCTGATCACGAAGCGATCGTCATTGAGCAGGTCGCCGAAGACGACCACGGCGACAACCGCGACGGCAACCTGCATTGCGAGCTTGACAAGGGGGCGTACGGGCGAACGGTCGTCGGCGATCAGCAGGACCGTCGCCAGGCCGCAGACCACGACCACGCCGACCGTGGTGAGATTGATCGGAGCCAGGAACAACACCGCAGCCGCGAAACCGATGTACATCGCGAGCCCGCCGAGGGCAGGCGTCGGTTTCGAATGTGCATGGCGCTCGCTGGGCCTCGCGATCACGCCGAGGCGTGGAGAGAGGCGGATCATCAGCGGCACGGCCAGGGCGCAGATGGCGAATGCGGCCAGCAGCGGCCACAAGCCCGGCAGTAGGTGGTCGCGCAGGTACTCGAAGGCGCCGTCGCCGAAAAAATCAGTCAAACGAATACGGAATTGGGAACTTCCGGCACAGCTCGAGGGCGCGCTCGTGCACTGAGTCGAGGGTGGCAGGGTCGTCGATTCGCTCGACCAGATCCGCGATGCAGTCGGCGATGACGACCATCTCCGGCTCGCGCATCCCGCGCGTCGTGACCAGCGGGGTGCCGACCCTCACACCGCTCGGATTGAACTTGGAAGCTTCGTCGAACGGGATCGAGTTGCGGTTCAGCGTGATGCCGACTGTGTCGGCGATGTCCTGGACCTGCTTCCCGGTCCTTTTGTGCTGTCGCAGGTCGATCAGCATCAGGTGGTTGTCGGTCCCGCCGCTCACCAGGCGCAGCCCACGGTCCATCAGCCGGGCGGCCATGGCCTTCGCGTTGACGACAACCTGCTTCGTGTAGACCTTGAACTCCGGCTTGAGCGCTTCACCAAAGCACACCGCCTTCGCGGCTATCGCGTGCATGAGGGGTCCGCCCTGCGTACCCGGGAAGACCGCCGAGTCGATGGCTTTCTGACGGTCGTTGCGGCACAGGATGATGGCGCCCCACGCCCCGCGCAGCGTCTTCTGGGTCGTGGTTGTCGTGATGTCCGCGTGTGGGATCGGCGACGGGTACTGGCCGCCTGCGACCAGGCCCGCGACGTGGGCCATGTCGACGAAGAACGTCGCCCCGACTGAATCCGCGATCTGGCGCATTCGCGCCCAGTCGACGACACGGGAGTAGGCCGAGAAACCGCCGAGGATCATCTTGGGCCTCACCTGCTCGGCGAGCTTTTCCATGGCGTCGTAGTCGATCCGTTCCGTCTCCCGGTCCACCCCGTAGGAGTGGATCTCGTAGAGCTTGCCGCTGAAGTTCGCTGGGCTTCCGTGCGTGAGGTGGCCGCCGGCCGAAAGGTCCATGCCCATGACCCGATCGCCCGGCTGGCACACGGCCATGTACACGGCGGCATTCGCCTGTGAGCCGGCGTGTGGCTGGACGTTCACGTACTCGGCGCCGAACAGCTGCTTCGCCCGCTCGACGGCGAGCGTCTCGATCTTGTCGATCACCTCGCCTGTGCCGCCGTAATAACGGCGACCCGGATATCCCTCGGCGTACTTGTTGGTGAGGAGAGTGCCAAGCGCCTCGAGGATCGCGGGGCTCGTCAGGTTCTCTGAAGCGATCAGCTCGAGCGTCTCGGACTGCCGCTTGTACTCCTTCCGGATGAGGTCTGCAACCTCGGGATCCTCGCGATCAAGAGCGCGAAAGGACATGGTGGTGATCTGAGTGGTCACGCTCAGATGCTATCCCCTCTCCCCATCGGGGAGAGGGTTAGGGAGGCGGGCTTAAACCAGTACTGCGGTGGTCACCCGCTCCGCAGGGGCGGCGGCCCGAGTAGCTCCGGCGCCGTGATCGCGCCCTCGCGCAGCACGTGCGGCTCCGGGCCGGTCAGGTCGAGCACGGTTGACACAACTCCGCCCGGCGGCGCGCCGCCAGCGAGGACGGCCATCACGCCTGGCAGCTCCGCCTCGGCGGCAGTCATCGCCGGTTCCTTGCCGTGCAGGTTGGCGCTCGTGGTCATCAGGGGTCCAGCTGCACGAAGCAGGTCGAGGGCCACCTTGTGGTTGGGGATGCGCACGCCGAGAGTTCCCCCACCCTTGGCGTGAAGGATCAAGGTCAACGGCCCGGGCCACCAGCGCCGCATGATCGCCTCGGAGCGCGAGTCGACGTGGACG
>DASQAU010000288.1:0-2863 GCA_035635595.1 Candidatus Eiseniibacteriota bacterium | reverse complement strand
TCTGTAACGGGTTGCATACTATGACCGTTACCCGACCGTGGCGAGCACCGACGCAGCGCCTCCGCAAGGGATAGGCATCCCAGCCGATTCCAGCCGAGCGCGTGCGGGTGGCGCGAAGCGCAGGACCGCCCGGATTCGGGGCCGCGACTACCCGGTCGTCCTGCCCAGCCTCCGCGACCCTCGGCTGCACGTGGCAGCTGTGCTGCTGACCCTCCAGGTGCTGGGTCAGACCGTCCTCGGCTTCCGACTCTCGATCGCTCAGATTCTGGCGTGCCTTGCAGCCGGCGCCCTGATCGAGTTCGTCGTCACCTTCTTCAAGGACAAGGCGATCATGTGGCCCGCCAGCGGGCTTCTGACCGGAAACAGCACCGCCTTCATCCTGCGAGTCCCGGGGACTCTCCACGGCGAGTGGTGGAGCACTCACGGGATCTGGATCTTCATTGGCGTAGTGGCGCTTGGAATGGCGACGAAGTACCTGATCCGGTGGCGGGGACGCCACATCTTCAACCCATCCAACGTCGCGCTGGTGATCGCATTCGTCGTTCTCGGTCCGAAGTACACCGAGCCGCTCGACCTGTGGTGGATACCGATGGGTCCGTGGATGATCGTGACGTACGCGATCCTGATCGTCGGCGGGCTCCTGATCGCGTGGGAGCTTCGGCTGCTGGGTCTGGAGCTGGGTTTCATGGTGGCATTCGCAGTATTCGTCGCCCTCGCGCTGGCTCCGGTGCCGGACCACTGCATGGTCGCGAGCTGGCATGTGACCCCCATGTGCGGGCGAGAGCTGTGGCAGATCCTCGTCACATCGCCGGAGATATTGATCTTCGCCCTGTTCATGATCCCGGACCCCAGGACGGTGCCGGACGCTCCGTTGGCCAGGGTCGTGTTCGGAGTCGGCGTCGCTCTGCTGGCGGTGCTGTTGCTCGGCCCGACCACACTCGAGTTCTGGACCAAAACGGCAATCCTTGCGAGCCTGGTCATCGCCTGCGCACTGCGATTTGCACTCGTCAGCTTCCTTGCACCATTCCTGGCGGACGGCGTCAGGCTGAGGCGCGATTTCTTCCACTTCGGCTGGCGATTGCCGGTTGGTTTCGCCGTTGCGATGTTGCTCGTGGGTTCCATACCGGTGGCCGCCGACCTGTCGACCCACGGCCCGGAGGCGGCCGCCGGGCTGGCGGACGGCTCAACGCCAACAGTCACCCTCACGGTTGGCACAGGGCCTGCCGTCGCAGGATGGGTCTCCGACAGTGCGATCTTCGCGCTGCCGCCGGCGGGGAATTCAGCGCCCAGCTCAGCGTCGGCGCGCGTCTGGATCCTGCCATCCATACCCTCGGTGAGCATCGCTTCGAACGTGATGGCGTTCGACCCTTCCATGACACCGCAGGCCGCCGCCAGGATGGCGCATGACATGGTGCTCGACCTCGTCATCGAGTCAGAGGCGCGCCGCGCTCACGACTTGAAGCTGGCGGAGAGTGGAGCGACCGCGGACGGCCTGAAGGAATTCGTGGAGGTCATCAACGATGACATCGCAGCCGGGAAGATCATCACGAAGACTTACAGCTTCGACCAGGTCAGCTTGAGGCTGTACCTGCCCAAGTTCAGCAGCCAGGCTGCGCGGCTGATCGGGGTCAGCCTGCACGGAACGGCAACCCTCACCACCAGGGACGCCTCCGGCAACGTGGTGTCGCAGACCACATCCGCCTACGCGAAGAGTTGGGGGCTGCTGGACAACCACCCCACGGGCAGAGGCGGCAATCCCATCATCAACGACTACACCGACCTGGCCACCGCCCCCTAGCCGGGTGGCGTGGGTTACGGCTCCCTTGTGATCGCCCCCGGAATGCCGGCCGGCTCGTAAGCCGCCGGAGGTTCGATGCCGAAGGCGTCGGCAAGCCGGACGAAGAGGCTGAACAGAGCCGCCACATAGGCAGCCTCGGCGATCTGCTCGTCGGTCCAGCCCACCACGCGCAGGCCCTGGACCTGCTCGTCCGTGACGCGGTAGGCCGCCCGGCTTATCGTGCCGGCGAATTCCAGCAGCAGGCGTTCAGGCGGATCGAGGCCGGCTGCGTCGAGGTCACCGTCGCGGAGCGCAGCGGCCACCCCCTCGAACTGCTCGCCCTGCAACTGCAGGAACCACGTGTGTGAGCTGAGTCAATACCTGCAGTGGTTGAGGGCTGATACGTACGAGGCGATCATCTCGTGCTGGGCGCGCGTGAGCGCCCCGTCGGTGAAGTGCATGCGCGAGGCGGCGTCGATGGCGGCCAGGAAATCGGGCCGCAGGCTCATGGTCTTGAGGATTTCGGCGACGATGCCGAGCGGGCTGCGGGCTTTGGCCGAAGCATAGAGCTCGGCCAGCTGGCCCTTGGCCTCGGACTCGTCGACCATCCTGATCCGCGCCATCAAATTAGATAACGACGCCGCGCCGGAAAGGTGTCAACCCCGATGCGGGCCCCGCCCGCTCACGCGAGCATGGTGCAGAGGTTGTGCCGGGTCCCGGCGGCGAGCACCACAACGCCCACGCTGAGCGCATCCGGAGCGATAACCACAACCCGTCCCGAGCTCAGCATGATCTGGTCAGCCAGGAAGATCGCACTGTTGCCGAGGAATGTGATGGTCTGAGATCCGTCTGCGTTGTAGACCGTTTGCGCAGGACCAGAAACGTTCAGGGTCAAGCTGCTCAGAGGCTTGGTCGCATTGGTGAAAGTCACCACCAACCGGCCCTCGGTCAGCGTCCTTACAAGCTTGCCGGACGCGTCATAGAAATTCTTGTTGTACTCGTTGTTCACCGCGATTGTGTAGACAACCGTGAAGTCGCAGATTCCGTCGATCGTGCCAGGCGTCGGGATGATCAGCTTCTCCCGCA
>DASQAU010000287.1:0-9217 GCA_035635595.1 Candidatus Eiseniibacteriota bacterium | reverse complement strand
GTTGAAGGCGACGGTCTCGAAAACCGTTATAGGTGCAAGCCTATCTAGGGTTCAAATCCCTACCTCTCCGCCACCTGCCTCTCGATTCCGCGTTTCTTGTGCCAAACCCGTGCCAGCTCGTGCGAATAGCGCGTTCTTGGCGCCAAAAGCGCCCCACGCACCTGCGCCTGGACGATGTCGGGCCGCTTGTAGACATCTATAGCGGTGAAGCGCAGCAAGCGGAACCCCGCGTTGACCAGGAGATTCTGCCGGCGATCGTCTTCGACAAGGCGCTCGCGATGGTTGCCTCCGTCGTACTCGAGCACAAGACCAGCCGCAGGGTAGTAGAGATCAGCCCGACCTACAAACCGACCATCGGTGTCGTGCAGGTTGACCTGAACTTCCGGTCTGGGCAAGCCGGACTTGATAAGCAGCCACCGAAGCCGCGTCTCCATCGCCGATTCGGCCGGCGCCGCCAACGGCGCTAGGAAGCGAAGCATGCGGATACCCGCGCGACCTCGGCTCGCCTTGGCGTACCGGCCGAGGGCTGCAGCACTGGTCAGGCGTGCACGGATTGCCATATCGAGCGCAACCAAGGCATCCACTGCTGGATATCGAAGGCACAGATCGGAAAGGGTCCAGAGCAGGTTCGTCGCCCGTAGCTTTCGAACACTGACGACCTCGTGCGGTGCGATCTCACAGCGACGGACCGTTAGCCCCGAACGCGACCGAACACCTGTTGAAGACGGGATAACTATCTCAACAGGATGGATCGGATCAAGGTCCAAGCCGAGCAGCCAGGCCGAAGTCGCGCCGGCGAAAACCGCCTCGCGCGGCAAAACCTCCTTCCACGCCACTAGCTGCAGCCAAGCGTTGTCTTGCAGCCCTTCCCAGCAATAAAGCTGACTACCGAGACGTCTCCATACCCGTCCCCTCAAAGCGTCTAGCGTCAGCCCCGCCTGCCGCGCCTCCGCCAACGAAAACGGCCTGCTTGTTAGCTCTCGCGGGATGCGGGCGATCCGGGCCATCCGCAAAGAGTGGTGTGAGTGCGAAGTTGTGCCAACCCAGCCAGTAAAGACACCGTTAGATTGGGGAGGTGGGCAGCTTCAGCCATGACGTCCTCAGGGCGGTGGCCCGTGAACGTGAGGTCACGCTCACAACGGTTGGACGCAAGTCGGGGAAGGAACATCGCGTGACGATCTGGATCACCACGGACGGCACGCGTCTCTTCATCCGCTCCGGTCAGGGACTCCGACGGCATTGGCCGCAAAACCTCATCGCTCGGGGAGAGGGTGAGCTTCAGCTCGGCAAGCTTCGCGTCAAGGTCAAGCCGCGCATGGTCACCGACCCCGCAGAGGCGCGCGCCGTCTCAGCGCTGTACAGGAAAAAGTACGGTCCGTTAGTGAGAGCTTCGAAACCAAACCAACCGCTGACACCCGGCGAGCAGGCGACCTTCGAGCTGATCCCCGCCGATTGATGAGCCGCCAGCGGCAGGCAGTATCGGTCGCGTTCCTGGCCTTTGGCGCGGTCAGCGGGAGCTGGGTCCCCCGCCTTCCCGCGCTCAAAGACCACCTGCACCTCTCCGACGCCCAGGTCGGCTACGCCCTGGTTCTGTTTGCGGTCGGCGCGGTCATCGGCGCCACGCTGGCGCGCCTGGTCCTCGGTCAAGGGTCCAAGGGGTGGGTGCGCGCGGGCACAGTCGCGATCTGCGTCGCGCTTTTGGGTCCGGGGATTGCCGGCAGCTTCCTGCAGCTGCTGGCGGCTGCTCTACTGCTGGGCGGATCCGCGGGGTTCATCGATGTGCTGGAGAACGCGCAGGCGGCGGAGCTCGAGCGCGAGGTGGGGCGACCGCTGATCAACGGCTTTCATGGTTTCTGGAGCCTCGGCGCCATCCTCGGCTCGGTCGGAGCGGGTATCGCCGCGTTCGCCGGCCTGGCGCCGCTGCCACAGTTCGCAATCGCGGCGACGATCGCGGCACTCGCCTCGGCGCCTTTCCTCCGCGATCTGCCTGACACCCGCTCCGGCGCCGACCGCGTGACCCCGCCGGCGACCGGCCGGTTGTGGCTGCACGGCTCAGTGGTTGCGGTCGGGGCGATCGCCTTCGCGGGCATCCTGGTCGAAGGCGGTACCGCCGACTGGAGCGCGCTTTACCTGAGGGAGTTCAGCCACGCCAACGCGGGCGTCGCGGCGGGTGGATTCGCCGCCTTCGCGCTCGCGGCGACCGTGGTGCGGTTTCGCGCGGACCTGCTCACCGCCCGCACCAATCCCGCCACGGTGGCGAGGCTGGGCGGGTTGATTGCGGCACTCGGCCTCTCCCTGGCCCTCGCCGTCCCCGCCCTGCCGGTGGCGATCATCGGCTTCGCTCTCGTGGGCATGGGAACCGCCGTTCTGATGCCGCTTGCCTTCAGCGCCGGCGCCAACCTCGGCTCGAGCGGCACCCCGCTCACGATCGTCCTGGCTTCCGCCTACGCCGGGTCCATCGCCGGCCCCGCGCTGATCGGCACAGCCGCCGACCGCTTCGGGTTACGCGTCGCACTCACAATCCTGGTGGCTGCGGCCATCGTGGTCACAGCTCTCGCCGGCAACCTAAAGGCGGCTCGACCTACTCCAGCGCCATCCCGCAGATGAACCGAATGACCGCTTCGATGCCCCGGTGATAGTTGTCGATGACCAGGCGCTCGTTCGGTGAGTGGACCGCGCAGTCGGCCTGGGCGATCCCGCTGATCACGAGCGGCGCGCCCACCGCTTCCTGGAAGTCGATCGACACCGGGATCGAACCGCCGACGCGGATCAACGCGGTGTCCAGGCCGAAGGCTGCCTTGTAAGCAGCGCGCAGCGCCTGGGCCGGCCGGTGGTCGACCCCACACGTAACAGGCGGCGCCGCGCCCAGGAGCTCGACTTTGACCTCGACGCCGGGCGTCGTCAGGGTTCGCACGTACTTTTCCAGCGCCGCGAGGATGTGCTTCCAGTCCTGGTGGGGAACCAACCGCATGCTGACCTTGGCCGAGGCGCGCGCCGGGATCACGGTCTTCTTGCCTTCGCCGATGAACCCGCCCACGATGCCGTTTGCGTCGAGCGTCGGCCGGCTGCCGGTGCGCTCGAGGGCCAGAAATCCCTCCTCTCCTTCCAACACCTTCGCGCCCGTCAGGCGCTTCACAGTTTCGATGTACCTCGCGTCCTTCTTCTTCCAGTCCTCGACTTCCTCTGGGGAGGGCCTGACGACCTCGTCGTAAAAGCCCGGGATCGTGACGTGGCCGTGACGGTCCTTCAGCTCGCCAATGATCCGCGCCAGTGTGTTGATCGGATTTGGCGCGACCCCGCCGAACACACCGGAGTGAAGGTCGACCGCGGGACCGCTGGCGTGCAGCTCGACGTAGAGGAGCCCGCGCAGGGCGGTTGCCAGCGTCGGATTGCCGTCCTCGTCCATTCCACTGTCCCAGATCAGGACTGCGTCTGTCTTGAGGCGCGATCCGTTTGCCCTCAGGTATTTCGGAAGCGATTCGCCGCTGATCTCCTCCTCGCCTTCGATCACGAAGCGCAAGTTGATCGGTGGCCCGCCGGCGGCGAAGAGATGCTCGACCGCTTTCACGGTGGCGAGGTGGTTGCCTTTGTTGTCGGCAGCGCCACGGGCGAAGAGCAGGCCGTCGCGAACCTCAGGCTCGAAGGGCGGCGACTTCCATTCGTCGAGCGGGTCTGGCGGCTGCACGTCGTAGTGGCCGTACATCGTGAGGTGCGGCTGTCCCGGACGGCCGTTCCAGTCGGCGATCACAACCGGCAGCCCGCCGTCCATCACGTCGACGATCTCCGCCTTCATTCCAAGTCGCTCGAAGCGGTCGCGCAGCCACTTCGCGTTTCGCAAACAGTCTTCGTGGCGCTCGGGCAGCGTGCTGACCGAAGGGATCCGCAATTCCTCCATGAGGTCTTCGAGGTCCGAGTCGCGACTCGCGGCCGCAGCATCGAGGGCGTCTTGCAGGAGAGACTTGGTGGTTGCCATCGGTTTAAGCCTTGCCTCGCGAGCGCTTGATCTGAACGGCGTGATCGTGAGCGTGAGAGGCATAGATCGTCAGCCACTCCACAGCTGAATAAGGTCCGCTCTCGGAATGCATTCCCACCTTGGTCCAGTCATCCTCGGTCATCCGCTCGAGGAGCTGCGCGCAGGTCTCTCGCGCCCACCGCATCGCTTCGATGGACGGTTCGATCGGGCGGTCGGAGGTCAGGATGCGCGCAAACGCCGCTTCGTCGTAGCCGTGAATGACGGGCGCGGCCTCGGTCAGCAGCCGCCGGATGCGGATCGCCGACATCATCTCGCTATCGGCCAGGTGATGCGCGATCTGGCGCGGCGTCCACTCGCCGCTGGCGGAGCGATCCAGCTCGTCGGGAGTGATGCCATCGAGGGCTTCTTTGACCACGCTGTAGCCATCACGGTAGCGCTGTATCAGCTTCGCTCTCTCGTCAGCCTTCACGTAATTCCTCCCTGGAGCCGGCGACAGGAATCGAACCTGCCGCATCCGAATTGAGTTTCGCCCAATCGTATGCGGACAGCGCGCGTGATGTGCTCGATCAGCGCTACTTATCGCTCGATGCCGAACCTTCCGGCCGTGCGCAGCACCGGAGGCTCAGGCTTAAGCAGTGTCCAATCGAATCCTGATCGTCGATGACGAGCCAGCCTCCATCACCTTGTTGAAGGCCTACCTGATCGACATCACCAATGAGATCCTCGGAGTGACTGATTCAAGGGCAGCGGAACAAGCCGTCACCGATTTCGACCCGGACCTGGTGCTCCTTGACCTTCATATGCCGGCACCGGATGGTCTCGAGGTGCTGAGGCGCCTGCACAATGCCCGAGAGAGCCACGGTTTCCTTCCGGTGATTGTGCTCACGGCGGACGTTGGACAAGTCCCGCGAAATCGCGCGCTGGATCTCGGAGCGAATGACTTCCTCATCAAACCACTAGATCGTCTGGAGGTCGTTTTGAGGGTACGAAACCTGATGCGCACCCGACACCTTTTCCTTGAGGTGACCGGAGGCCATGGCCACACTCACTACGGCAAGCCTGATGTCAAACGCGGACGCGGCTGAACCGCTCGCTAGGCTGATGTACGCAAACACGACCGCAACCCAGCACCAGCACGCGGCTGCCATCCTCGCGAATTCAGGGGCTGGAGCCGGCGACAGGAATCGAACCCGTAACCTGCTGTTTACAAAACAGCTGCTCTGCCAATTGAGCTACGCCGGCCTCGATGGGAAGGGTAGCGGAACCCTTTTTTGGGAAGGGTAGTCGAGGGCCTGTCTGAGGTCCAGCGCACTACCGACTTCGGCGGACGGCGCGTGGTCAGTGGCTCCGCCCCGGCTCGCGGGACCTCAGGACTTGCTAGGCGCTCCGGCCCCCAATGCGAGTCGGCGCAGGTTCTCCAACATTCCTTCGATCGACTTCTCATTGGTCCGCTCGAGCACCAAGGAGTCGACCGCCTTGCCAATTGCTCCTCCAGCCACGCGGTAATCGATGTCGACAGCAACCTTGGTCTGCGCGCCAAGCGGCTCGAAGGCCCAGCTGAACGTGCCCGTCATCCCACCCTCGAAGGCAGAGCTGATCCGAGTCGGCCGCTGATAATCGGTCGTCGTGAACTGCTCATCGAAGGTGGTACCCAACACTTTGTAGATGACGCGAAAACTGTCGCCTATCCGCTTGTCGCTTCGCCGGACGTCGACGACGCGACTAACGTTCGGGACATATTTCGGGTAGTTTTCGGGATCGTCCACGATGTCGAAGACCTTTTCGGCGGGCGCATCGATCGTTACGGTCTTGTGGATCTCGGCCATGTCAACCTCCTGACGAACCCGGACGGCACAACGGGATACCTGGTGTGGGTTGCGCTTCAGGCGAAGGCAACAGTCTTAGCGCCGGCGACGACCTCTTCCACCACCTTCGCGGCTCCGACAATGCTCACGCCTGCTGCCAGCTGGTCTTCGGTGATGCCCCGCGGTTTGGCACATGCGCCGCAGAGCCACACCTTGCCCTGGTTGGCGATGAATTCAGTCATGAGATCGCGGAGCTTAGGCAGCCCGGTCGCTTCAACGCCCTCGCTGCCGCCTTTGCACCCCAGGCGCACCGCCTCGATAGTGCAGAGGACGACGGCGTCCTGGCCTGCCGTGGCCGCGATGTTGGCGGCAATGAAGGGTAGAGTTGCCCGCTCCGGGTCTTCACGGCCCCAGGTGCAGTTAAAGATGAGTTTCTCGTTCATTTCTGTCTCTCCACGATGATGGTGAGGCGCCCGTCGTCGTGCGCCTCGGTTGACGTGACCCGCTGCCCAAGCAGCCTTGCGAGCGATGGCAGATCCTCTTTAGCGGCCGGATCGCTGACGACGACCTCCAGCGACCCGCCTACCAGCACCTCGCCGAGCCGGCGCCGGAACTCCTGCGCCAGGCCATCGGCGCAGCCCATCGCGCCGGCATCGAAGACCTGCATCGGGCCTGCAGCAATGCCGGGCTCCATTTGGAATCCGGAACAGAGGAGGTCGATCCGCTCGATGCCGTGCGGCCCGAGATCCAGGTAAACGAGTTGCTCGATCACCTCGCGCGAGCCCGAATCCCTTACGACGCTGAACCGCCAGCTGAGGCGCTGTCGCAGCCCGACCGTCTCCTCGCTCGAGGACGTGAGGTCGAAGACTGACGCCGATCCGAACCAGCTCTTGATGCGACCAACCACGTTATCTCTGCCCGCGTACTCCTCCAGCCCGTGTGGAAGGAGAAACCGAGCGTGGGCGTCGCGAGCCAGGGTGGCAGTCAGGCGCTCGAAGTCCCGGGCTGCCAGCAGCTCTAAGAACTTCTGCGACATCGTGCCATTCATCGCGTGCTCCTTTTCATAGCTTGAGGAGCATCGTAAAAAGGACCGAACCGGCCGTCGTCGGGGGTTCGCCCTACAAATCGAAGGGCTCGAGCGTCTCCAGAAGTCCGTGCTGCATGGCAAAGAGGGTGACGGTCGAGCGCGTCGACGCTCCGGTCTTTGAGTAGATGCGTTCGATATGGGTTCCAGCGGTCTTGGCGGTGATACCCAGAGCCTGCGCAGCCTGCCGATTGGACGCACCGCGGGCAATAAGGATCAGCACCTCAAGCTCCCTTGGAGTGAGTCCGGCCGGTCCGGTTTGGCGCTTTCCCAAACTCTGTCCCGCGCCGGCCAAGACGGCGTCAACTGCGCCGGCATCGAGACGGCCCGCGCGAACCTCACCCCGAAGCTCGGTCGTGGCCTGCTTGGCTGTCATCGCTGGTCGGTACGAGCGCGGCTCAGTCAACGCGCGATAGGCGCAGGCGGCTGCGAGCAGCCGTCCAGCGACTGGGATAGCCGGTCCAGCGAGACCGCGGTGATATCCGGAGCCGTCGCAGCGTTCGTGTGCCAACGATGCTATGGCGCCCAGCCTGGCCAGGGCCGGCGGGCGGGCCAGCATCCGCTCGGTGTAGTAGGCGTGCATCCTCATCCGCTCCGACTCCGACTTCGACAATGGACCTGCCTTGTCGAGAATCGATGCGGGGACGCCATGCAAGCCGATGTCATGAAGCAGACCCGCCCGGCGCACGGTCACGATCTCCGCGGCCGGCCGGCCGGCGGATGCCGCCGCTCGAGCCGCAAGGTCGGCCACGCCGCGCGAATGCCCAGATCGCGCCGGCGACCGCAGGTCGGTGAAGTCGGCGATAGCTTCCAGAGCCTCGTCAAGTTCACGCTCGCTGAGGTGGCGTTGCAACGCGGGTTCCTCCGCGATGAGAGAGTTCCAATCAGCCTCGGCTGCAGGATCGCCAAGTACATCGGTGGCGTCTGCGCAGAACGCATCGACCAGCGAGGGATCGAACTGCCTGCCGCGCCGGTCACGGGCCACCTCCACGGCGGCGTCGGTCCCCTCAGCGCGGTGGAACACCTCGACGGTATCGGCAAGATGAAAGAGGCGCATCGGGAGGGCAATGGACTCGCCACCGACACCGCTGGGGACCCCTTTGCCGTCCCATCGCGCGAAGAAGTGCTGGAGCGGGTCGCGCACGTCGGAGCCGAGACCGATTCGCTCTGCCATCCGCCCAGTCGTCAGGCAGTGGGACAACATGCCCCGCTCGATGGCCGCGCTTCCCGCAACAACCATGTTGGCGGCGAGGCGCACACGGTGCATAGCCGGTTTGCCGGCGCCCGCGTGGCGGAGCATGAACCCGAGCATGGGAAGGCCGGCCAGGTCGACGAGGTAGCTATCGCCGCGGTAGGCGATGTCGTCGCCAAACCAGGCCGCCACTTCGGGTGTGTCCGCGACGCAGCCGACCCAGCCGAGGGTGGCCACGTAGTACAGCGAGCCACGCTGCTCGCGATCGAGACCGACGTGTTCGCCGAGACGAGCGGCGATTAGCCACGAGCGCAGCACGTGCTCCATTGGCTGACCCAAGCCCAGGTCCATGGCTAGCGAGAACGCTGCGAGGAGCTCTGCCAGCCGAAGTCCCGAGTCGCGTTCGCTCCCTTCCACGGCCAAAGCTTACGAGTCGGGTTGGACGCGGCTTGGCTTGCCGGCGATTTGTAGGGTGAACCCCCGACGACTGCGGAGGGCACTGTCCGCATACTGGCGACCGATGACGGATCGTATGCCGCCCGCAAAGCGGATGCCCACATTGGGAGAGGACGATGGCTGACATTCTCGAGCTGTTCGACCTCGACGAGCTTCGTCACGAAGTCCGCCAAAAGTACCGCGACGTGGCCGCCGATCCGACTGGCGTCCAGCATGCCCATCATTTCCATACCGGCCGTGCACACGCTGTGCGGCTCGGTTACCCATCTCATCCGTTGAGCGACCTTCCCGAAGAGGCATGCGAGGCGTTTGCGGGCATGGGCAATCCGTTCTACTGGGGCGGGCCCAAACCCGGAGAGAGGGTCGTCGACCTTGGATCCGGAGCCGGCATGGATTCACTCCTGGCGGCGCTTTGGGTGGGCAGCGAAGGAAGCGTGATTGGAGTCGACATGACTCCCGAGATGCTCGAGCGCAGCCGGTCGACTGCCGCGAAAATGGGCTTGAAGAACGTCGAGTTCCGCGAAGGGCTGATCGAGGATCTCCCTGTCGAGGACGGATGGGCCGATGTCGTCATCTCCAACGGGGTGATCAACCTCTGCCCGGACAAGATAGGCGTGTACCGGCAGATCTTTCGGGTGCTGAAGCCGGGCGGCCGGATGACGGTCGCTGATATCTGCGTCGAGCGCCCAGTACCGGAGGACGCCCTG
>DASQAU010000286.1:0-2170 GCA_035635595.1 Candidatus Eiseniibacteriota bacterium | reverse complement strand
GAGAAAGCGGCGGAAGCGATTCGCGGCGAGTTCGCCCGCATGGCGCGCGAGGGTCTGCGGGGTGAGGCTTTGGAGGACGCGAAACAGCAGACGCTCGGCCAGCTCATGCTGTCGCTGGAGAGCCCCACCGCGCGGATGTATCGTTTGGCGAGCACGGCCGTGTACGGCGAGCAGTATCGCAGCCTGGACGAAGTATTGAAGACCGTCGAGGCGCTGACCGAGGACGACATCGCGGCGCTGGCGGCAGAGTTCTTCGCGCCCGAACGGCAGACGGTGGTCTCACTGGGACCCAACGGAGGCAAGTCGTGATCGTCGGCGTGCCGAGAGAGATCAAGACGGCGGAGCACCGCGTGGCGCTGGTGCCGGCGGGAGCGGAGTCGCTCGCCAGTGACGGCCACACGGTCCTGGTGGAGCAGGGAGCCGGCCTCGGTTCGGGCTTCAGTGATGACAACTATCGGGCGGTGGGCGCGGAGATCGCGCCGTCGGCGGAGACCGTATGGTCCCGGGCCGAAATGATCATGAAGGTGAAGGAGCCGATCGAGCCGGAGTGGTCGCGCATCCGCAAAGGGCAGCTGGTCTTCACCTATTTTCACTTCGCTGCCTCGGAAGCACTCACCAAAGCGATCATCAAGTCGGGATGCGTTGCGATTGCCTATGAGACGGTGGAGCTGCCGAACAAAGAGCTGCCGCTGCTGACGCCGATGAGCGAGGTCGCCGGTCGCATGGCGGTCCAAGAGGGGGCCAAGTACCTCGAGAAGGTGTTCGGCGGGTACGGCATTCTGCTCGGCGGCGTGCCGGGCGTGCTTCCGGCTGAGGTACTGATTCTCGGCGGCGGCGTCGTGGGCACGAACGCGGCCAAGATGGCCGCCGGGCTCGGCGCCCACGTGACGTTGCTCGACATTTCGCTCGATCGCCTGCGCTACCTCTCTGATGTGCTTCCCGCCAACGTCGACCTGCTCTACTCGAACCGCCACAACATGCTGGACCAGCTTTCCAGGGCCGACGTCGTGATTGGCGCCGTACTGCTGACGGGCGCCAAGGCGCCGAAGCTCGTCAAACGCGCCGACCTGAAGGTGATGAAGCAGGGCTCGGTGATCGTGGACGTCGCGGTCGATCAGGGCGGCTGCATCGAGACGACGAAGCCAACGACGCACGACCAACCGACGTACGTCGTCGATGGAATCATTCACTATGCCGTTGCCAACATGCCCGGCGGGGTGCCGCGCACGTCGACTCTGGCGCTGACCAATGCAACGTTCCCCTATGCGAAGAGGCTTGCACGACTGGGCTGGAAGGAAGCGTGTAAGAAGGATCCGAGCCTGCTGCTGGGCCTCAACGTGGTGGAAGGAAAAGTTGTCTATCCTGGGGTAGCAGAGGCATTCAACTTGCAGGTGGTGGACGCGAACACCGTGTTGTAACCACGACTCGGAGGAGCCCTTGAGTCGCCCCAACCTCGTTCTCGCCTCACTCCTCGTTTGTCTGTCCGGCCCGGCTTTGGCACAGACGGCTGACTCGCTCTCCCGCAGACTGGCGATGCTCCCCGCCGAGCTGTATCTCGCCGACAGCAGCCTGCGGATCGTGAACGTGTACAAACTGGAAGCGTTGGCGGTGCGTGAGCTCAGCCATCAGTCACGCTCCGTCGTGCTGGACCAGCTCGCCCGCGATGTCTACCGGCCCTATGCGTCTTTCTGGAAGGGGTACATGGGCGACGAGGCTCGGTTCCGCGAGTGGGCTGAGGCCTCACTCTTCGCGAGTGGCCATCCCGTCAACACGAACCTCGCAGGCATCCTCAACCTTCGTCTGGACAGCCTCTTTACGGCGAGCGCGAACTGGCTCGTCAAGGCCAGCGGGCGCCGGCCCCGCGGGGTGTGGTACATCGTGTTCGGTCCCGGGTGGACGGACATGGGAGGCTTCAACGACGGGACCATGCTGGTGGATCTCAGCAAGGTCGAGCCCGACCGGGAGGCGATCGAGTTGACGCTCGCGCACGAGCTCACGCACATGGTGCACGGTGCGAGCACTGGTGGAACCGACCCCGACAGCGGCACGGTACTGCAGCGCACGATCAGTGAGGGGCTGGCGTCGTACGCCGCGTACGTCTACGCCGCCGGGCGGCGTACGCCCGCGCAGAGCGTCGGGTACACGGACGCCGAGTGGTCCTGGGCGCTTG
>DASQAU010000285.1:0-1744 GCA_035635595.1 Candidatus Eiseniibacteriota bacterium | reverse complement strand
GGCGTGTGACGAAAGCTCGCTGCGCGAGGGCATGCGCCGCATCGCGGCACTGGGCTCCATCCTGCTCCTCCACGCGGAGGATGCTGAGGTCGTCGACACGCTGAGTCGCGAGGCGATCGCCCACGGCATGACAGGCGCCCGCGACTTCGCCCGCTCGCGACCAGCCAACGCGGAGCTGAATGCCATCTCGCGCGCCATCTCCTTCGCCGAGGAGACGAGCTGCGCCATACACATCGTTCACGTGAGCACCGCACAGGGGGTGCGCTGGATCCAGGAGGCACATGCCTCCGGCGTCAACGTGACCGGCGAGACCTGCCCGCACTACCTGCTCTATACGGAAGATGACCTCGAGCGACTCGGTGGCGTGGGCAAGTGCGCGCCGCCGTTTAGGACGGCCGACGATCGCGAGGGGCTGTGGGCGATGGTCGCAGACGGCAGCCTGGCCATGGTCGTTTCTGATCACTCGCCCTGCTCGCCCGATCTCAAGCAAGGCGACGACTTCTTCAAGCTGTGGGGCGGGATCTCAGGCTGCCAGTCGACCCGTCAGCTGCTGCTCGAGGGAGCTCACCAGAGATCGATCGACGTGGCGGTGATCGCCTCCGCCACCGCAACCAACGTGGCCCGGCGCTTTGGATTGGCGCGCAAAGGAGAGGTGGCGGTGGGCTTCGACGCCGACGTCTGGCTCGTCGATTTGTCGCACGAGTCGGTGGTTCGTCGCGAGGACCTTCTTTACAAGCACCCCACCAGCGCCCACGAGGGCCAGCCTACCCGTGGCCGGACGGTGATGACGCTGGTGCGAGGTCGGACGGTATTCGCCGGCGGGCGGATCATTTCTGGACCAAGGAGCAGTCTGCTCAGACGCGCCGGCTAGACAAGAACTGATCCCAATTTCATTAGGTAGGTCTTTCCAGGCCAGGATCGGCTCCTGCGAAACGGCGAGGCTTAGACCCGTCAGAAATGGAGAAGCAATCGCCGGCCGGCGGGCCTAGGCTGAAAACCATTGACGCGGTCAACGCCGCGAATGTCACAGGAGGAAACCAATGAAGATCAAGCTGGCAACCATTTACGTGGACGACCTCGACAAGGCCCTGCGCTTCTACACGCAGGTGGCCGGCTTCGTGAAGAAGGCGGACGTTTCGCAAGGGGGGTATCGCTGGCTCACCGTGGCCTCGCCTGAAGAGCCGGATGGCACCGAGCTGCATCTCGAGCGCAACGACAACCCCGCGGCCAAGGCCTACCAGCAGGCGCTCTTCGAGCAGGGCCAGCCCGCGGCCATGTTCTACACGGATGACGTCAAGCGCGACTACGAAAGGATGAAAGACGCCGCCGAATTCAAGATGCCGCCCACAAAGGTGACAGGCTCGACCATCGCCCAGGCGAACGACACCTGCGGCAACCTGATCCAGATCACTCAGCTGGACCGCGTACGCAGCGAAGCGGGACGCAGGTAAGCCGGTCGAAGTCAGACCAGGTCAGCATTGAGCTGAGGTCAGCGGGTCGCGCCTCGGATGGCGCGACCCCGCGGCCCTCTCTTCGACCTGCACCCTTACGATCGACAAGCCGAGTCAAGAACACTGCGTCGTGATCGATACACGCCAAACAAGATCAGCATTCCCCGTGACCGCGTCTGTGTCAGCGGAGTTCAAAAAAGGGAACGTTGGGTCCAAAAAAGTCGGGCCCGGCATTTGAACGCAGGGCCTCACGGTCCCGAAATCTGGGCGGTCTCGTCCACCGAGACCGTTTT
>DASQAU010000284.1:0-5943 GCA_035635595.1 Candidatus Eiseniibacteriota bacterium | reverse complement strand
TGCCGAGCGAACGATGTTCAGAGCTGACTCCAGCACCCGCACCTCGTGTCGGGTGCGGGCCTTATCGCCCGTCGCAAGCGCCCACAGCAACGCGCGACGCGCCCGTTCCGTCAAAACGTCGCCTTCCAGAGCGAGCTCGGCCGACAGAGTGAAAGCGCGTTCGGCGTGATGCGCCAGGATCTCGGCCAGCTGTTGAGCGTCGCCAGCCTGATGCTCGAGCGCCATACCGAACCGGTCGTGCAGCGCGGCCCTCTCTGACTTGGGCAATGAGCCGTAGGCCGCGTCGCGGATGAGGAGATGGCGAAAGGCCAGCTCGTCGCCTGCACCGTCGCCACCTATCACCAGTCCCTTGCGGCGCAACGATTCAATCGTTTCCTCGACATCGCTCCCAGCAGCGAGCTCCTCCAGCTGGCGTAGCTGGAACCGCTGTCCGATGACGCTGGCCGCCTGAAGCACACGCTTCTCGCGATCGGCCAGCCCGTCGAGTCGCGCCGCCAGAACCGCGTTGATGCTCTGCGGCACCCGGATCTGCTCGATCGCACCCACCGCTCGCCAGCTGGATCCTGAGTGGACCAGTCGCCCTTCGTCGATCAGCATCTGTATGAACTCTTCGCAGAAGAGCGGAGTGCCCGCACTGCGTTCGATGATCTGGTCGCGCAGCCCTGCGGGAAGAGCCTCGATCTCGAGCAGGCGGGAGATGAGAGTTCCGGTGTCGTGTGGGCTCAGCGGGTCAAGCGTGATGGTCGACGAGTTGGGTTTGCCGGCGCCCCAATCGCGACGCTGTTCCAGGAATTCGGGGCGCGCGATGCAGATCACCAGCATGGGCGCGTCGGCGACGCGTTCGACCAGCTGCTCGAGCAACATCACGACAGGCGGCTCTGCCCACTGAAGATCGTCGACCACCACGATCAGAGGCGCCGCTTTCGCGACTGCTTCCAGGTAACGCCGAACGCCCCAACCCAGCTCCCGTTCCACCCGCTCCGCCGGCGTATCCGGCATCACCGCCTCAGCCGCCTCGAATCCAAGCATCACCGACAACCTGGCGCGTATGGCGGGACGCTGCGGGTCGTCGTGGAGCAGCTCGCCGAGCCACCGATCCAATTTCTGGATCGCCGCGTCACGCTCGTCTGCCAGGGTGATCCCCGTGTCGTCGCGCAGGATCTCGATCAGCGGCCAGTATGTGATGCCTCGGCCATACGGAAGGCAGCGGCCGCGAGCCACCCGCGCACCCGAGCTTGTCAGTGTGGACAGCGCTTCGGTGACGAGGCGCGACTTTCCGACTCCGGCTGAGCCGACCAGCGTGAAGAGATGCGCCTTGCGGTCGGCGGCGGTGCGGGCGAAGGTGTCGAGCAAGAGGCGGAGCTCGCGGTCGCGCCCGACCAGAACCGCGTGGAGGCCGGGCACACCGCGCGCTTGCTCGGGCACCACGGTGCGCGCCCGGATCGCCCGAAAGGCAACCAGGGGGGTCGCTTTGCCTCGGGCCGCGACCGGCTCGTGCGCTGCGTACTCGATCACCTTGCGGGTGAGCTGCTCGGTCAGGGGTCCGACGACCACCTCGCCAGGTTCGGCGCCCTGCTGCAGCCGCGCGGCCACGTTGACCGCGTCGCCGCTCACCATGAACTGGCGGTCTTCGCGGGCCGCGGTCACCGCCTCGCCGGTGTTGACCCCAACGCGAACCTCCACCTCCGAGGCCCCGTCACGGATCTCGAGCGCCGCCCGGACCGCACGCTCGGCGTCGTCGTCGTGTACCGCGGGCACGCCGAACACCACCATGGCCGCGTCACCGGCGAACTTCTCCACCGTGCCGCCGTAGGACTGTGAGATTTCGGCGATCCGCTGGAAATAGCGGGCCATGGTGGCGCGGACCACCTCAGGGTCGCTCTGCTCAGCCATCGCGGTGGAACCCACGATGTCGGCGAACAGGACCGTGACGACCTTGCGCTGCTCCGGCACGGTCAAAGTCTAGGTGCGCATCATGAGGTCACGAGCCCGACCAGCCAGTCAGCCGGTCGATGTGTATCGCGACCACAGGACCCTCGGGTCGACTCGATCGATATTGCGCGTAGCGGTGCGCGAGGAGTTCGGTCGCGCGGCGGGCCTCCGCGCTGTCAGTGACCATGCGCGCCGTGCCGTCCGCTCGCACCCACCAGAGCTTCTTCCAGTCGTCCTCGTACTGGTCAACCAGAACTGAGACCGTGGGATTCGCCACGATGTTCCTCAAGCGCTTGAGGTTTGTCGTTGTCTTCGGTTTCGCGTCGACCGCGAAGTACAGGACGTCGCCGTCGAGAGCAAAAACCATCGGGACGATGTGCGGTGTTCCGTCAGCGCTCGCGGTCGCAAGGCGCGCGACTTTAGAGGTGGCAAGACGCTCTCTTGCCTCGTGCAATTCCACGCCGTGAAGTGTGGGCGCTGCACCCACCTTTCGGATTATCGTTGAGCCGTGCAGCGGCTCCGGACGTATACGGTCGACGAGGCGAACAGTGAGTTGCCTCGTGTGCGCCGGATCGTGGCGCAGATCTCGGAGCTTTCGACTTTGCTGCCCGAGCTAGAGGACCAGGCTCGCATCGCCGAGTACGAATCGAAACGAAAGACCGGGGGAGCCGAGGATCGTGATCGCCATCAGCAGGCGCGCGACGCGGTCAGCGGCGCAGAGCTCGAGCTGCTCAAGGCCGTCGCCAGCCTCAACGGCATGGGCATCCAGCTCAAAGGACCGCTCGAAGGCCTGATCGACTTTCCCTCGTATCGCGACGGTGAGCTGATCGAGCTCTGCTGGAAGCTCGGCGAGGAACGGGTCGAGCACTGGCACCACATCGGCGAGGGTTTCGCCGGAAGACGAAAAATATGAGGGAAAACCCGCGCGGTTTTCCCTCATCGGCGGGTCGGCTTCCCGCCGACGCGCCTGCTCCCATTCCGGGGATTGGATTTTCTAGATTGGTTTCTCAAGGCAAGGTCTGGAGACTTTAGGAACGTGGGTTAGACGGCCTGGCGGAGCCAGGCCTACCGGCCACGCAGCTCTAGAGGTCCTTCCTCTCGGTCGGCACTTTCCCTTTCACCGCCTCGAAAACCGATCTCGCGATTCCCGCCGCGTCGAGACCGTTGTCCCGGAGGATGTCAGAGGCCTTGCCCTGCGGCAGGAACTGATCCGGCAGCGCGAGCATCCTCACCTTTCCGGCCAGCCCGTGTGGGGCGAGCGCCTCGAGCACCGCTCCGCCAAACCCGCCAGTGCCGACGTTGTCCTCGACGGTGACCACCACGGGGTGGCTGCGCGCCCAGTCCGCGATGCGCGGATCGACCGGCTTGATCCACCTCGCGTTGACGACTGCGCAGGAAACGTTCTGCATCTCCAGGCGTTCGGCCGCCTCTTTCGCAACCTCGACCATCCGACCCGCCGCAAAGATCACTGCGTCCGATCCCTTGCGCAATTCCTCCCAGCGTCCGATGGGCAGGGGTTCGACCGGAAGGTCTGGAGTCGCCGGCACAGGGCCCTTCGGGTAGCGGATCGCTACCGGGCCGTCTGTCGCGAGCGCCGTCTCCAGGAGCGCGCACAGCTCTGTGGCATCGGCCGGCGCTGCGACCTTCAGGTTGGGGATGAGGCGCAGATATGAGAGGTCGAAAATTCCGTGATGGGACGAGCCGTCGGGGCCCGTTACGCCTGCCCGATCGATCACGAACACCACTGGCAGCTTGTGCAGCGCCACGTCCATGATCGTCTGATCGAAGGCGCGGGCGAGAAAGGTCGAATAGATGCAGACCACCGGGTGCATGCCGGCCATCGCGAGCCCGGCGGCGAACGTGACCGCGTGCTGCTCGCAGATGCCTACGTCGAAAAACCGATCCGGAAATTCTTTCGCGAAGTTCAGTAGGCCCGTTGACGACGCCATCGCGGCCGTGATCGCGCACACCTCCGGCCTTTTTGCTGCAGCGGTCATCAAGGCCTCGCCGAAGACGTCCGTGTAGGTCAGCTCGGTCGAGCGGGGCCGTCCGGTCAACGGGTCGAACGCCGACACGCCGTGCAGCTTGTCTATCTCGTCGTCGACTGCTGGACCGTATCCGTGTCCCTTTTCAGTGACGACGTGAACGATGACCGGCTCGCGAAGCTTCTTCGCGCGCGAGAGCACCTCTTCGAGCGCGACCTCGTCGTGGCCGTCCACCAGGCCTGCGTACTTGATGCCGAGGCTCTCGAAAATCGTTGAAGGTTGAAGGAGCTGCTTGAGACTCTCCTTCACGCGATACGCCGCCTGGTCGGCGGTTGAGCCGACGAGCGGGAGGTCGCGGAGCAAGCGCGAGATGTCGTCTTTGATGCGCTCGTAACGCGGGTCGACCCTCAGCTGCGACAGGTGGCGGGCGAGGCCGCCTACGGTTGGTGCGTAGGAGCGGCCGTTGTCGTTGATCACGATCACGAGGTTGGGCGGCTGCAGGTGCGCGATCTGGTTGAGGGCCTCGTACGCCATGCCGCCCGTCAGCGCTCCGTCGCCGATGACGGCGACGACGTGGCCGTTGATGCGCTTTCGCAGCCTGGCTTCAGCGATGCCGAGGGCGTAGCTGAGCGACGTGGATGCGTGGCTGTTCTCGACCAGGTCGTGATTGGATTCTTGGCGCGAGGGATATCCCGACAGGCCGCCTGCCTGGCGCAGGCCGGGAAAATCTTTCGACCTGCCCGTCACGATCTTGTGAACGTATGCCTGGTGACCGGTATCCCAGACGATCGCGTCCTTGGGGCTTTCGAAGACCCTGTGCAGGGCGAAGGTCAGCTCGACGACGCCGAGGTTCGGCGACAGGTGGCCGCCGGTCTTCGACGTCTGCTCGACAAGGAACGCCCGAACTTCATCCGCCAGCTGTAAGAGGTGCGCCTGGTCCAGCGCGCGCAGGTCCGCGGGCGAGTTGATCGTCTGCAGGATGCCCACGGGTTGTTAACGCTCTGCGCCTGACATGAGTTCCGCGAGCGCGATGCACAGCCGGGTCCCGGCGCCGCTCGGGCCGCGCAGCACGGTCGTCAGCTCGGTGTTCGTGTTCCAGCTCGAGGAAGCGATGTCAAGGTGCGCCCAGGGTTTCCCGCCGGCGAATTCGCCGATGAACATGCCTCCCAGTATGGTCCCCGCCTCACCGTACTCGGCATTGCGTAGGTCTGCGATCTGGCTGCGGAGCAGGATCCGGTAGTCGGCGAAGATCGGCAGCCGCCACACCCGATCTCCCGAGTCGGCCGCGGCTCGTGTGACCAGGTCCCAGAACTTGTCGTCGTTGCTCACCGCCGCTGTCGCCGCATGACCGATGGCGATCCTGGCGGCGCCGGTCAGCGTGGCGAGGTCGACGAGGTGAGTCGCGCCGTTACGCAAGGCGTGTGTGAGCGCGTCGGCGAGTATCAGCCTGCCCTCGGCATCGGTGTTGACGATCTCGACCGTCTTGCCGTCCGCGCTGACCACCACATCACCAGGACGTTGGGCGGCAGGCCCCGGCATGTTCTCGGTCGCGGCGATGACGGCCATCACGTCGATCGGCACCTTGCGTGACGCGATCACGTCGATGGCCGACAGGACCGCCGCCGCGCCCGCCATGTCTCCTTTCATCTGGCTCATGTTCTCGGCGGGTTTGATGGAGATGCCGCCGGAGTCGAACGTGACTCCCTTGCCAATGAGCGCGAGGACTGGAGCGCCGTCCTCCGGCTGGCGGCGGCCCGCCTGCGGACCGCGATAGCGCAACCGGACAAGTCGCGGCGGGTTGGCCGAGCCGGCGGCGACCCCGAGGATGAGGTTGTAGCCCTCCGCGCGCAGCTCAGCCGGCCCGAGCACCTCTACCTCGAGCCCATGACGCTGCGCGATGCGCAGCGCTTCCTGCGCCAGGGCCTCGGGAGTCAGCTCGTTGGGCGGGGCATTCTGCCACTCGCGGGTGCGGTTGGTCGCTTCACCGTTCTCCTGGGCGGCGACCACCTCGTGCTCGCGGCCCAGG
>DASQAU010000283.1:0-9409 GCA_035635595.1 Candidatus Eiseniibacteriota bacterium | reverse complement strand
ATCTACTTCGTAATCTTCTGGTCCTATCTTGGTGGTGGCCGGACCCTCGGAATGCGCCTACTGGGACTCAAGGTTGTGCGGGAGCAAGACATGGCGCAGCTTGGCCTGGTAACCGCTTTTGTTCGCTGGGTGGGCCTCTGGCTCTCGTTTGCGCTCTGTTTCCTCGGCGTGATCTGGGTCGCGTTTGACTCGCGCCATCAAGGCTGGCACGACAAGCTCGCGAGAACATTCGTCGTCCACGCCTGAGACCCTCAGCAGGTAGAGAGATCGCGCCCCGACCATAGGAGGGCATTGACCAACTCATCGAGCGATTTGGCCACCGTCAATCGAGTTGCGGTAGGTGCGCTTTGGAGTGAGGGCGGTTACAAGAGGTCAGCGTGCGCGAGCGACCAAATCTCAAACGGTCCTGCGCGTACGTCCACAGCGGCGGTCGATGCAGTCATCGACAATGCGACGGCCAAGAGCACGCCGACGATCAAGACCAAACGGATTATCTTGCGCCGATTCATTGCCTGATCCTGGTCTCAACCGTAGAGGGCCGCGAGATCCTTGACCGAACGCGTCTGCTCTGTGTCGTGGCTCTTCAGTGTGCGGTTATTGTGACGATCGTTGAGCGAACGTTCGCCTGAGCGAGAGTTGTTTTCCGCTTTCATGGAACCTAGACCGGAGTACCCGCGGCCCAGGCTTCGACGGTCCGCGTGGGTCAGCCTCAATGGCGAATGGGAATTCGGCGCGGGGGATACGCCCACGTTTGATCGCCGCATCCTCGTACCTTTCTGCCCTGAATCAGAGTTGTCGGGGGTTGGTGAGCCGCCGGGCGACGTCGTCTGGTACAGGCGTCGGTTCGAGGCGCCGCAGGCTGAATGTGTGCAGCTGCATTTCGGTGCGGTCGACTACCGCGCAACCGTATGGGTCAACGACGTCGAGGTCGCCCGGCACGAAGGCGGCCATACGCCGTTCAGCGCCGACATAAGCACAGTGTCTCGGGCTCGCGACAACCTGCTTGTTGTACGCGCCGAGGACCCACTCGCCGACCAGACGATCCCGCGCGGCAAGCAGTACTGGAAAGAGATACCGGAAACGATCTTCTACACACCGACTACGGGTATCTGGCAGACGGTGTGGCTGGAGCCGCTCCCCGCACGCCACATCAAGAGTCTTCAGGTCCGTCCGGATTTCGACGCCGGGGCCATCGAATTCGACGTTGACGCCCAGGGGCGGATAGAGCTGGTGGCGACTCTCGATCGTGAAGTGGTCGGCCGATGGGCTGGCGTGGCAGGCCGCGGTCGAATGCGGCTCGACAGTGCGGTTCCTTGGCATCCGGATTCGCCCCGTCTATACGACCTCCAGGTAAGGCTCTTTGATCAGGACGGCCACGAGTCGGATCGTCTCGACAGCTATTTTGGGCTGCGCAAAGTCGAAACCAAGAATGGCCGTTTCTGGCTGAACGGGGAGCCGTACGTCCAGCGCCTGGTCCTGGACCAGGGCTACTTCCCGGGTGGTCTTTTGACTGCGCCGAGCGATGCCGCTCTTCGGCGCGATATCGAGCTCGCCCGGGCGTTCGGCTTCAACGGGGCTCGCAAGCATCAGAAAATCGAGGACCCGCGCTGGCTGTACTGGGCCGACCAACTCGGCTTCCTGGTCTGGGCCGAGATGCCCAGCTTCCACAAGCACTCAGCTGAAGCCGAGCGCCGGCTGGAATCCGAGTGGCGGGAAGCGGTGCTGCGCGATCGCGACCACCCGTCGGTCGTGGCCTGGGTGGTGGCGAACGAGAGCTTCGGGTTGGAGGGAGTCGAGCCCTCGGCGCGCGCCAGCTTTCTTGTCCGTATGTACGGGCTCACCCACGACCTCGACCCCACCCGCCCCGTCGTGTCAAACGACGGCTGGGAGCACGCGCTCACCGACTTGTGCACGATCCATGACTACTCGCCGCCCGCGGACCTCGCGCGCCGGTACCGTCGCGTGGAGACGGCACTCGAGCAACGAGGCGGCGACCATCCAGTCTACGGGCCAGGCTTTGGCTATCGCGGGGAACCGATCATGGTCACAGAGTTTGGTGGTCTGCGCATTGCCGGCTCGGGCGGCTGGGGCTGGCTGGAAGTGGCAGACGAGGACCAGTTTCTGCGGGAGTACCGGCTGCTGATCGATGCTCTGATGGAACCGGGGCCGGTCGAGGGGTTCTGTTACACCCAGCTTTCCGATGTCGAGCAGGAGCAAAACGGCCTGCTGACATTTGAGCGCGAGCCGAAGCTCCGGCCGGACCTGATCCGGCCCCACACCCAAATTACGAAAAGACCCTAACCAACGAAAATCGAGGACTTCACGTAGCAATCACGTGACTTTGGTGGCCACCGGCTAGGCTGGCCTCTGAATGACTGCGGCTGGCGCGTTGGCGATCCTCGCGCTCATCGCCGCCAACGCCTTCTTTGTGCTTGCAGAGTTCTCGCTGATCAGCGTTGACCGAGCCAGGGTCGCCGCGGCGGGCGCATCGGGCGATTCGCGCGCTAAGGCACTGCTCCTCGCCGTCACTGACCTTACGAGCCATCTGTCGGCCGCGCAGTTTGGAATCACGCTGTCCTCTCTGCTTATCGGGTTCATCGCCGAACCGCTCGTGGCGGACCTGCTGCATCCCCTGCTTGTCGACCTGCCTGCAGTCGAGGAAGAGATCGCCCTGGGCCTGTCGCTCGGTGCTGCGTTGGTGATTTCGAGCTACCTGCAGATGGTGATCGGGGAGCAGGTGCCCAAGGCAATCGCGATAGCGGATCCGCTGCGCGTCGGTCTGCTGGTCGCGCGTCCTCTTCGTGCCTTCGCCTCGCTCACCTCTCCAGTGGTTCGAGCCCTGAATGCTTCAGCCAATGCGCTTGTGCGACGCCTCGGCGTCGAGCCCCGCGGCGAGTTGGCCGCCGCTCGCAGCGTCGAGGAACTCCACGTCGTCATCCGCGAGTCTGCGACCCACGGCAGCCTCGACCCGGATACCGCCCGGCTGCTTGGGCGCGCTCTTCGCTTCAGGCGTAAATCGGCCAAAGAGGCACTGACTCCAAGGACAGCGGTGGTCGGCCTGCCAGGCTCGGCGACCGCCACGGACGCGCTCAGGGCTGCAGCTCGAAGCGGTCACACCGGTCTGCCGATCTACGGCGCGGAATCAGAGCACGTGATTGGGTTGGCGCGTGTTGAGGACGCTCTGAGAGTGGCGCCCGCGGCTCGCGACCGTACTGCGGTGACACAGCTCTTGCGACCGACGCTCGTCGTGCCCGAGACGAAGGATCTGCCATCGCTGCTGAACGAGATGCGATCGGCCCGCATCCAGTTCGCGGTAGTTGTGGACGAATATGGCGGCTTCGCGGGAATCGTCACGGACGAGGACCTCCTGGAGGAGATTGTGGGCGAGATCCAGGAGGGCCCGCCAGGGGTGGCACTGGTGACGGCGGTGGGGCTGGTGCCAGGCAACGCACACTATGACCAGGTCCTCGAGGAAACGGGCTTTTCAATGCCTGACGCCCGAGGCGAATACGAAACACTGGCCGGCTTCATGCTCAGCCGGCTCGGCCATATCCCCGAGGTAGGCGAGACGGTCAGTCAGGATGGCTGGACGCTCACCGTGGCCGATATGGCGGAACGCCGCATCGCGTGGGTACGCGTCGTTCCGCCCGCTACCAGAACGCACGGTTCGGACAAATGATCGTTGCCTTGGTCGCGTTGGCAATCGTCCTTCTCCTGGCCAACGCCGCCTTCGTCGGCGCCGAGTTCGCCCTGGTGGCGTCGCGGCTCTCGCGACTCCGACAGCTCGAACAGGCTGGCGATGTCAGAGCGGCGATGGCGGTTCGCCAAGCCGAAAAGCTGCCAGCCACGCTGGCCGCGCTGCAGCTCGGGATCACCGCCGCTTCAATCGGCCTTGGATTCACGACCGAGGTCGCCACAAACGTGGCATTCGGTCCGATCTTCGAGCGTTTCCCAGCAGCTACCTTAGCGCTCGACGCAGCCGTATCCGCCCTCGCGCTGGGGGTCGTGGTCTCCTTGCACACGCTCATTGGCGAGATGGTTCCAAAGAACCTCGCGATCGCTGCGCCCGAAGGCACCGCCCGCGCATCATCCCTATCAACCGCAGCAATCCTGGTGTTGACTCGGCCGCTAGTTCCGATCGTGACCGGAAGTGTCTCCCTGCTGCTCCGCCCATTTGGACTTGCACCAAGAGATGAACGTGAGATCGCGCACAGTACCGAGGAAATCAACTCGATGCTCGAAAGTTCTCGGGCGGAAGGCGCGCTCAACGACTACGAGAGACGCTTGCTGTCTCGGATCCTGGCCTTTTCGAGCACGCGAGCGGCCGATGCCATGGTGGATTGGACCGGGGTGGACACGGTTTCCGAGACGGCGACCGTGCTCGAGCTGGAGCATGCCTTCGCCCGGACCGGGCGGGGCCGGTTGCCGCTTCGTGCTGCAAAGGGGCAGCGCATCGTCGGCTACGTCAAGTCCTGCGATCTTGGCCTTGTGGAAATGGATCGTCGCCACCAATCCATCGCAACTCCGCTGATTCGCGAAATTGTCGAGGTGGACGAGTCGCAACATTTGGTCTCGGTGCTCGAGCTCATGCGCAAGGCGGGGCGCCACTTTGCTGTCGTTGCGGCGCCCGACGGCACAACGCTCGGAATTGTGACGATGCGGCAGGTGATCGAAATCTTGGTCGGGGCAACCGCCGATCCCTCGCAGTAGGTCTACTCAGCGGTCAGCAGCACGGTCTTCAGGGCTGACTCCTTTTCAACTGCTGTGACGGGAGCTTTGGCTGAAGCTTGAAGCAGCTTCACTGCCGATAGGGCGACCCCAAAGATCATCGTGAAGATGCTCACCGTCGCGGCCGCCTCAGCGATGCTCGCGGTCTGCCAGACCCCACCGGCTGCGTCGGCGACCGGCGTGTTGTTGCCACTCACCAGGAAAGTGAGGACAGGTGTCAGCCCGACGACCGCATACATCACGACCGCCTGCGCGTAGAAAGACCTGGGCAAAGTTCGCGCCGCCTCATTGTCAGCCGGGCGAAACCTGACGAAGAGAGCGAACAGCTGGAGGAACACGTACACGGTGAAAAACCAGCCCAGGTAGTTCGTGAGCGGCACTCCGAAGTAGCCGCCGCCCTGCTCCCAGATCCACCAGTGCTGGATGGTCGAAGACCTTGGATCAAAAGTCAGATCCCACATGACCATGAGAAAAGAAGCAATGAACGGCGCGGCAAAGGTCGTGAACGGGTTGGAGTCGCGGCGGACATCTCCGACGAGCACGTTCCCGAGCACCCAGGCGAGGTAACCAGTGGCGAAGTAGGCTGGGCCGATCAGCACAGGAACCAAAAAGAGCTTCGGGCCGAGCAGATCGGTGTAGTGGTAGTGGCCGAACGGGAAGCCCGTCAAGATGCTCGTGTTCTCCAGGATGTTGCTCACCACCAGGCAGATGACGACGAATGCCGCGATGCCGCTCCAGCCGTAGCGCACAGCTCCGTGAATGAGCGCGAACGCAACTGACAGCGAAAGCACTATCGCAACCGGGATGGAAAGCTGGAACGAGACGTTTGCAACCAGTGCCACTATGTAGGCCACCGCAAGAACCCAGAGGGTCGTCGTGGTTAGGGTCGAATTTCGCGCCGTCATGGTCGAACTCCTACTGCCGCCGACCGTTCGCGAACGGGTTCAGTTGTGATCCCGACGCTGCGGCGACTGGATTGATCATCGGTGGCGGCCTGGACCATCCACGCCGCGACGTCCGCGCGCGAGATCCTCTGCGACATGCTTCGCTTGGCCCTCTCGGGAAGGACAGCTACAGATCCCGTGGCCGGGCCGTCGCTCAGCCTGCTTGCGTAGACGATGGTCCAATCGAGGTCGCTTCCGCGAAGTACCAGCTCGCCGGCGCTCTTGTCCTTGATGATCGCCCTCATCGCGACGCCTGTCAGCAGCCGCGAAACGGCATCCAGGCGATCACGCTCCACGAAAAAGGACGAGAGCACGACGACCCGGTTTACTCCCACCTTGTGGGCAGCCTCGACGATGGCACGGGTTGAATCCGTGACCACGGATCCTCCGCCGCCGAGCGTGCTGATCACGGCGTCGGCGCCCTCCAGCGCGCGAGAGAGATCCGACGGGTCCGTAGCCCGGCCGATGACCACACGAAGACCTGGGTTGCCAGGGGTCATCTTCTCGGGCGAGCGGACCAGCGCGGTGACGATATGGCCGGCAGCGAGTGCCCGCTCGACCACCAGACGGCCGGTGCGACCGGTTGCTCCGAGGACAACAAGGTTCATCGCTCTCCTCCAGCGCTCAAGATTCCTGATGTTGACTCTGTGCGTGGTGTGCGCCGAAGCAGAAGGCTTCGATCTCCGCGCAGCCACAGGTAGACCAGCGGCACCGTGCCCATGGCTGAGATGACGATGTAGCCGACGACACCGCCGAAGTTGTCAAATGCCGCGTGCAGGATGGACACGCCAAGGTAGGCGACGACGACGCTCAACGCGGGGCGCATGCGACCGCTCCTCGCGGCGTGGAAGATGACTCCTCCCAGCACCGCCGACCAGAGACCGTGAGCAAACGGCGCCAGGACGCCGCGCACCAGCTCGGTCACGACGACCGAAGGCACGGAAAGGTAGAGGTGACCTCCCTGAACGACGAAAAGTGAGACCAGAGCGTATCCGCTGCTCTCGAGCGCCGCGAAGCCGAATCCCACAGTTGCTCCGAGGACCATTCCATCGCGGGTCGAGTACGAGCGAAGACCCAACGCGAAGAGGACGATCGCCGTCCCCTTCACAAACTCCTCAATGAGTCCCACCTTCAGGTTGCCAAAGAGCCCTGGGCCGTAAACAAACCAGAATTCGAGCAGCGATGATGCCAGCGCGCCCATCACGCCGGCGATGATGAAAGCGGTCATGATGCGCCGCGGCGATAGAGCCGGGGTCGGATCATGGTCGAGATACCAGACGACGGCCGTGACCGGAACAAGGAAGCTGCCGAGCAGCACGATGGTCGGGAGCAAGATGAAGTTGCCAGTGAAAAACTCGGTGGCCACGGTGGCAGCCCACAGCACGAGTCCGACGATGAGGACCGCCCACCAACGCGGCGCCCATGACCGTGCCTCGTGCTCCCTCCTGGGTCTTCGGGTCGATAGGACATTCAAAACATTCATGCCAGACTCCTTGTAATTAGCTTTTCCGTTGGGCGCCCGCTGACTCGCTGCCGCGAGCGTCGCAGGCTGACTCCGGTCATGGCGATTGCAAGCAGTGGCACCAGCCACCACGCCGGAATCTCGTTGGCAACCAACCACGCGGTGGCGAGCAGCCCGAGCACGATGACCACCGCCACCCGCCAGTCGTCGCCGACGATGAAGTCATAGATGAATCGCGCCACCGCGAGCGCGGCTGAACAAGCTGTGCCCATTTATGCGCCCCCCAATGCCAGGCGGCTTTGCTGCTCCAGGCGGATGTAAGCAGCAGCCGCCGCCAGGTACACCACGATCAGCGCGACGATGTCGAGGTCGCTCTGCGGCCAGCTCACGCCGAGTCCCTCCAGCGCCCAGAAGGTGCCGAAGGACGTCAGAAGCGTTCCGACGATCAGCTGCAGAAGGCTGCGTGGAATCCGGACGACAGGGCCTTTCAGGGCAAACCCGATGAAACCGGTGACCACGATCGCAGCGACCGCTCCGATCACCGCGGTCCCAATCTGGCCGGCGGTGGCTCCGAACGAAACGACGATGATCGCAATCTCCAGCCCCTCGAGCAGCACGCCTTTGAAGGAGAGGACGAAAGCCGTCCAGTCGATGCCTCCTGAGACATGCGCTTCTTCAACGTGCATCTCACCCATGCCGGCCAGGCCACGGGCTGCCACGCGTGCGATGCCTTTGCGATACCACTGCAAACCGAACAGGAGGAGCAGCGCACCGATCACAAGGCGCAACGGTCCGATTGGGATGGCGTTGATCGCAACACCGGCCACCGTGACGACCACCGCGAGAACAGCGAAACCCGCTGCGGCTCCGCTCAGCGTCGACCGCCAGCCGCGGGCGGCGCCAACACCGAGCACGATGATGACCATCTCGATGGCCTCGACCATCGAAGCCAGGAACGTGGTCAGGAGGACGACTCCGGTCCCGGTCATGTGGCGCTCGCCGCGGCAACAGGCGCCGAACCAAGACCAATCCGGGCAGCGCTGATATCCAGGCCTCCGTAACCGTCCCCCACCAGGCGCCGCCAGCGCTCGGCGATCGCCCCCGCCACTGGAATGACCTCTGCTGCAGCTGCATCAGCGAGGTCGAGATCTTTGAGCGCCCACTCCAGTGAGAAGTCGGCGGAGTAGTCACCAGTTTCCATCTTGGCGAGCTTGGTCATCGCCACACCCGACGCCAGCGTTCCACCGGCTATCGCCTCGCGCAGGGCCGTGTGCGCCACGCCCAGCCGGTCGGCGAGCGCCGCCACCTCGGCGGCTGCCTCGACCTCGAACGCGAGCCATGTGTTGAGCACCAGCTTCATCCGGCTGCCCGCGCCGGCTTCGCCCAGCCAGACCAGGCGTCCGAGAGCCTGGAACACGGGCTCGAGGCTTGACCGCGCCGCGGTAGGGCCTGAAGCAAGAATGACCAGGCGGCCACTTCGGGCCGGCTCGCGGCTGCCGGAGACTGGCGCGTCAACGAAGGCGACGCCCGGGCGCATACGCGCGACCTCAGATCGCAGAGTGTCGGTGGCTTCAACCCCAATGGTTCCCATCTGCGCCCAGACCGCGCCGGGCCGGATGGCGTTGAGGGTCTTCTGCTCCAACATGACCTCTTTCACCGCATCGCCCGTGGGCAACATCGTCACCACGACGTCGCCGTGTGCCGCTGCTTCGTCAGCGCTCGCATGGGCCGTCGCGCCGCGCTCGGCCAGACGCGCCGCCGGGCCGGGCGTGCGGTTCCACACGTCGACGGCGAAACCCTCGTCGAGCAAACGCTCCGCGATACCGGCGCCCATGGTGCCGGCGCCGAGCAACGCGACTGTGGGGCGTGGGGGAGGGGTGTTCTTGTTGTCACTCATCGGTTCTTCTGCCTTCCTTCATCAGAATGGTCCTCCAGAGTTAAGTACGGACGGAACGTCTCGTATCGTATAATCCCAAACATCATGGGGTCGAGGGCTATTCCAATCGAGAAAAAAAGAGGCCGGCCCCGCAGCAATGACACGCAGAAGGCGATCCTCAAGGCCGCAGCCGAGATGGTCATCGGGGCAGGCCTCGCCGAGATGACGATCGAGGGCGTGGCCGAGCGGGCCGGAGTGGGGAAGGCCTCGATCTACCGGCGCTGGCCGAGCAAGGGGGCGCTTGCCTTCGACGCTGTGGTCGACACCATCATTGCGGTGCACCCCACCCTGGACACAGGCAGCCTGGAAGGTGACCTGGTTCATGTCGCCGAGGGCTGG
>DASQAU010000282.1:0-4503 GCA_035635595.1 Candidatus Eiseniibacteriota bacterium | reverse complement strand
GTGCTGGACGCGGTCGGGTCGACGAGGGCCGCGCTGCTGGGAATATCCGAGGGCGGTGTCATGTCGGCGCTCTTCGCCGCCACATATCCCGAGCGCACGGCGGGCCTGATCATCGACGGCAGCTACCCGTCGGCGCTCAGGCGACCTGGCTATCCGTGGGGCATCCCCGAAGACAAGTTCGAAGAGAGGATGGCGAGGGTCAAGGACGTCTGGGGCAAGGCCATCGGCATGGAGAGGTACGCGCCCAGCCAGACCCACAACCCTGAGGTCGCAAACTGGTGGGCCACGTTCACCCAGATGAGCGCCAGCCCGGGAGATGCAGAGAACCTCATGCGGATGAACGTCCTGATCGACATCCGCAACATCCTCCCCGCGATCCGGGTTCCCACCCTGATCGTCCATGCCCGCGGCGATAAAGTCGCGCCCATCGAGGCCGGCCGCTACTTCGCCGAGCACATCCCGAATGCCAGGCTCCTGGAGCTGGACTCCGACGACCACTGGCCGTACTTCGGCGACGCCGACCAGGTGATCGGCGAGATACAGGAATTCCTGACAGGCGTGCGTTCCGGCCCGGCCCCGGAGACGATGCTGGCGACCGTCCTGTGCACCAATGTGACGCAGGCGGGGGCGCACGCGGTCTGGCTTGGCGACAGGCGATGGAATCAGCTCGTCGACCGTCACCATGCCGTGGTGCGCAAGGCGCTCGCGCGCTATGCGGGCCGGGAGATCGAGGCCGGCGCGCATGGGGTGACGGCTGTTTTTGACGGCACCGCTCGCGCGGTCCGCTGCGCGCTGGATGTCCGCGACCAGCTGCTGGAGCTCGGGCTGCGCATCCGAGCGGGCCTGCATACAGGCGAGTGCGAGATCCGCGATGGGCGTCCGCGAGGCGTTGCCCTCCAGGTCGCTTCGAGCGTGATGGGAACGGCCAAGCCCGGCGAGGTTCTCGTTTCGGGCACGGTCAAGGACCTGGTGGTGGGCTCGGGCCTCGAGTTTGCGGAGCGCGGCACCCGCGAGTTCGCCGGCGTGCCCGGGTCGTGGAGCCTGTTCGCGGCCGGGCCCCACTCGCCTGCTCCTGTTGATGAGTCGGTCCACGAAGTGGCGCCGGACGCGCTCAGCCGCCGCGAACGCGAGGTGGTGCAGCTGCTCGCCCGCGGCCTCAGCAACCGGGAGATCGCCGGCCGCCTTTATCTCTCAGAGCGCACCATCGACAACCACGTGCACCACATCCTGGACAAGCTCGGGTTCGACTCTCGCGTCCAGGTGGCGACGTGGCTCGCGAGAAATGAGCACTTGAACTGAGCACCGTCTGAGCCTTCTCCCGGATGGCGGGCGGAGCGGGCCTTCATAGCCTGAGGCGGAAGGCGACCCTCCCGGGTCGCCGCTACAACCGCAAGGAGGTTTCGGATGGCCAGGTTCATGGTGGAGCGCTCTTTTCCGGACGGGCTCGAGATCCCGTTGACGGAGCAGGGAGCGCAGGCCTGCATGTCAGTGGTCGGCACCAACGCTGAGCTCGGTGTCACGTGGGTGCACTCGTACGTCACCGAAGACCACAAGAAGACGTTCTGCATCTACGACGCGCCGAGCCCCGACGCGATCCGGAAGGCAGCCAGGCTGAATCAGCTGCCCGCCGACGTGATCACGCCAGTCCGTGTTCTCGACCCGTACTTCTACCGGTGAGGTGAGAGTGATGATCAAGATAGTCAAACGGTTCCACCTCAGGCGCGCGTTCTCGGCGCTTGCGCTTGCAGCAGTTGCGGGCGGTCTGCTCCTCTCGCCGGCCACGGCGGTGGCTGCGCACGATGAAGACGAGGCTTCGCTCGCGGCCGTACGGGATGCGACCGATCAGTTCCACCAACTCGACCGAGCCGAGCATGCCGGTTACCTATCGCTGCTTTCTTGCTTCGATCTTCCCGGGGTCGGCGGCATGGGTCAGCACTACGTCAAGGGCAAGCTGCTCGATACGACGGTGACACCGGCCGAGCCGGAAGCGCTCGTCTACGAAGTCGACGGAAACAAGCTCAAGCTGGTCGCTGTCGAGTACATCATTCCGCAGTCGGTGTGGACGTCGACGGTGCCACCTCGCCTGTTCGGGCGGTCGTTCTTCCGCAACGACACGCTGGGCCTGTGGGCGCTGCACGCGTGGGTGTGGCGGCACAATCCGACCGGAACGTTTGCCAACTACAACCCGAAGGTCAAGCTCTGCCCGGGACGTTAGTCCTCTGATAACCGCAGCCGGGAGAGTGGAATACTCTCCCGGCTTTCATTTGTCAGCGACCAGGTAGGCGCGTACCGGAAAGGTGGCGCCCCCGACCCACGCGATGGGAACCGCGTGCAGGCGGCCGGCACCCGAGGCAATAGCGGCCACGTTGGTCATGTGCTCGCAGATCGGGATGCCGGCTCGCAGCAAATGCGTATGCGCAGGGCGGGACATGTCGGCGATGTCGTCGATGTTCAACGAATCGATCCCGACCAAGGCCGGTCCGGCGCCGGCGAGCATCTCAGACGCCTCGGCCGTCAGAAAGGGATTGCTGCTGAAGTAGCTGTCGGTGCCCCAATGGCGCGAAAAATCGGTGCGGAAGAGCACCGCCTTGCCGTTCAGATCGCCGGTGGGCATGGCGTCGCGGCCGATTGCCCGCCCGACACTGGTGGCGTCGACGACCACGACCGGCAAGTCGGCGAGGCGTTCGAGGTGCATTCCCGCAAGGTCCACACCGGCTCGAAAGCGATGCCGAGGCGAGTCGACGTATGTTCCTGTGTTGCCGCAAAGGTGCAGAGATGCGATGAGGAACTCCGACTTACCCTCATATCGCGACGCGTCATAGTCGTTGAGGACCTCTACGCGCGGCGTCGGCAGGGGGCGGTACGTTTCCATGCCCTCGACTATGGGATGGCTCAGTTCGGTGAAACGGCTCACGGGCTGCAGCAAAGGCTATCCGGTCTTGACTCAGGCCACGACACGATCGAATCCCATTTTTTCTCGCACCCGCGACCGCCCGAATTGCTCTACATTTGATCGGTTCCGCGAAGGCTAGATGTCATGGGGGTGGCGTTATGCGCATTCGAGCGCTCCTTGTTGCGGCTCTTCTCCTTGCCCTGGCGCCTTCGTCCGCTTCGGCCCAGGTGCGAGGGTCTGCGACCGTGGTCAGAACCTCGGATCAGGCCGGCTGCCAGCTGAAGTCGGCCCAAGGCCAGATCCAGCACGTGATCTCCCTGGTCTTCGACAACACCCACTTCACGCGCGACAACCCGAACGTCCCCTCCGACCTGGAGCAGATGCCTCATCTGCTGAACTTCATCCGCGACAACGGGACGCTCATGACGAACGACCATACGGTCCTCATCTCTCACACCGCCAACGGCATCCTCACGTCGCTGACCGGGATGTACTCGGACCGTCACGGCCAGGCGGTGAGCAACTCCTACCGCTACTTCCGGGCCAACGGATCGACCGCCTCTTCGTCCTCGTTCAAGTACTGGACCGACCTCGTCGATGACACCAGCGCTGTCCCGACCGACCCCCTGCCGAACATGGTCAACGCTGACAGCGGGGCACCTTTGAACGCACCGGCGCCATGGGTCCCGTTCACGCGCGCCGGGTGCGATTTCGGCGCCACGGCGGTGGCCAACCTGGTGCTCGAGAACACCGGCACCGGCCCCAACGGCGACATGACCAAGGTGTTTGGCGCCGGCTCCCCGGAATCGATCGAAGCCGCGGCCTCGAACGCCGCACCCGCCGGCAGCCAGGCTCGGCTGCTTGCGCAAACCGACTTCGTCGGCATCGCCGTCCACTGCGCGGCCGGCGGTGGCGTCTGCACCGGCAACACCAACGCGCGACCCGACCTGCTGCCTGACGAGCCCGGTGGCTACGCCGGCTTCAAGGGCCTCTTCGGAGCCAAGTACGTCAACCCGGCGATCACTGGTGGAAACGCGGCGGTCAACGACCTCAGCGGCCACCCGGTCGGCGACCAGTTCGGACAGCCTGGGTTCCCCGGCTTCGATGGGCTGTTCGCGAGTACGACCCTCTCCTACGTGGCCCACATGCAGGAGGCCGGGATCCCGGTCACGTTCGGCTACATCTCGGATGCGCATGACGAGCACGGCGTCGCCGGCGAGATACATATCGCCGACGGCCCGGGCCAGGCCGCATACGTCTCCCAGCTGCACAGTTACGATGTCGCGTTCCAGCAGTTCTTCGACCGGCTGGCCGCCGACGGACTGACCAAGGACAACACGCTGTTCCTGTTCACCGTCGATGAGGGCGACCACTTCGTCGGCTCGACGCCGACGCCTGCCGGCTGCGACGGCGTGACCACGCCTTGCTCGTACAGCCAGGTGAGCGAGATCAACGTCAACCTCGCCGGACTCATGGCCACACAGCAGGGAATCACCACCCCGTTCACGGTCCACTCGGACATGGCGCCCACCGTTTACATCACCGGCAACCCGTCCAGGACCGCGACCGTGACCCGCGACTTCGGCCGCGCGCTGGGCCGGCTCACAGCC
>DASQAU010000281.1:0-5426 GCA_035635595.1 Candidatus Eiseniibacteriota bacterium | reverse complement strand
ATCGCGCCCATGCGCGTGGCATCCACATCGCGGTTCTTGGCGAGAAACGTGAGTGCAGCCTTGAGGTCGTTGATGCCGTAGCGGTTCACCGAGCCAAGCAGCATCCCGGCCATGTATCGCGCCATGCACACGGCGCGATTGCGGTCGGTGAACAGATCGACGGCGAGGGCGACGTAACCTTCCTCACCGAACCGTCCGCAGATTTCTTTGATGTTGTCACTCAGCCCGTACGCCTCATGGATCACGACCACGCCTGGGTGAGGGCCAGACCCGTCTGGGGTCACGAGATATCCGCCGCCCTTCAGCTGGCTTCGATCGATTTCGCGGATGTCCATCGGCAAGAGGAGATCCTAGAGGAGGCCTGAAGGCGGGCGGTATCATCAACTACTCGGCACGCCTTTCGTGGGCCCGTGGCGCAGTTGGGAGCGCGTCTGACTGGCAGTCAGAAGGTCAGGGGTTCGAATCCCCTCGGGTCCACCAAATGTTCTTCCTTACTGAAGCGGGAATGGCGGCTGCCACCAGTGCGGCATGTCGTCGACCTCCACGGCGCTGACCCATTTCACCCACCAGAATCCACGCCCGTCGGGCACCACCAGGCGCGCCGGAAAGCCGTGGCCGGCGTCCAGCCTCTGTCCGCCGAAACGGGTCGCGAGCAAAAGCGAACTGGCTTGATCGATGGGGAAGCGGCGGTCGTAACCGGTGACTGAAGCCACTCGGATCGACATGCCATCGGCCTTTCCGATCAGACGATCGAGTCTGACGCCGGCCCACTCCTGCGTCGAGAAAAAACCGCCCGTGCAATCAAGAGTCGCCGTCAGCCGGTCGTCGAAGGCGAACAGCTCGTCATACGACCAGTCTCGCCCGCCCGCATTCAGCCGCCATGCTTTCGTGTCGATCTGTGGAATCGCGTCCAGGATCCACGAGCTGACCGGCATCAGCCTCGGCTCAAATGAGCCTGCCTCGTAAGAACCGGTGAAGCGCCGTGCCGCGCCAGGCATTCCCGTCGCCCTGACCACCAACTCGCTGGCAGCGTAGGCCACCGCTGCTCCGGCGACCACCGCACCTGCGCGGAGGATGCCGCGCCGGGACAGATCGGTGGGGCGGACGCGGACACGCCGCGCGACGACGTGCCAGATCGCCAGCGGCACCGCGGCGATCGCCGCCCCCACGTGAAACTCCATCGCGGTGAGCGGTCCCCAGTAGACGAGCCAGCCGGTCGAGTGCAGCAGACCGGCGCCCAGCGAGACCAGCACGAGCACTCCAAAAAGCACCGATGCCCACCGGCCCGGCCGTGGCCGGCCGAGCCCCCGCCCGGCGATCATCGACTTCCAAGGGAGCAGGGCGACGATCGCGAAGCCGCCGGCGGCATGGGCGATGAGCGCCGATCGCGCGGGCGTCGTCGCGAAGGCGAAGGCGAGCCAGCCGGTGGCGAAAGCGACGGCCAGGAAAGCCAGCAGGGCCAGGTTGGTGCGCGCGCCCCGCGCGATGACAACCGGCCGCCGTGCCAGCGCACCCGCGCCCATCGAATGAGCCTACGGCGAGGGGGATCGGCTCGCAAGCTCGATGGTTGGACAAGAACTGGCGTATTCGCCGTTATCCCTGGTGTATTGCGCCCGATCCTCGAGTTCGCCGGGGTGACTCGAGCGTACGGACCTCGCCTTGCGCTCGATGACGTCAGCCTGGTACTGGAGCCGGGTGAACTCGCGTTCCTGGTCGGGCCCAGCGGGGCCGGCAAGACCACCCTGCTCAAGCTGATCAACCGCGAGATCCGCCCCACGGCTGGTCGCGTCTGGGTCGATTGCCTCCCCGCGCACAGCCTCAAGGCGTCCCGCGTCTCAGAGCTCCGCCGGCGAGTCGGCGTCGTCTTCCAGGACTACAAGCTACTGCCCCGGCTGACGGCCATGGAGAACGTCGCCTTCGCCCTCCAGGTCGGCGACCTGCGCGTCTCCGACGGTGAGGCCTCGGAGCGCGCCCTCGACGCGCTTGAGGCGGTCGGTCTCGGCGACCGCGGCGATTCGTTTCCGCACCAGCTCTCCGGTGGGCAGCAGCAGCGGGTTGCGGTGGCGCGCGCGGTGGTCGGGCAACCGCCGCTGTTGATCGCCGACGAGCCGACCGGCAACCTCGACGTCGATACGTCCTGGGAGATGATGGACCTGTTCGCTGACATCGCGGCCTTCGGCACGACGGTTCTCATCGCGACACACAACGTGGAGATCGTGCGCCGCCTTCAGAAACGCGTCCTCACCCTTGTGCACGGAAGACTGGTGCGCGACCAGCCGGCCGGCCGGACCGGGAGGATGGCATGGCTGGCCACGTCGTAAAGGGCCGGTTTCCGCGGCGCATGCTGATTCGAATCGTCGCCACCAACATTTTCCGCTACCTCTTTCGCGGCGCCGCCCGAAATTGGCTCCGCAACATGGGCAGCGCTGCGCCCGCGCTCAGCTCCATGACGCTGCTCCTTCTGCTGTCGGGCGTGGTCGGCCTGGTCGGATTCGCGCTCTACAACCTGGAAACCATCCAGTCCGGCGAGGCCTCACTGCTTCATGTGTACATGCGCGATGACGCCAGGCCCGCGGATGTCGATTCTCTGTGGGATCGTCTCGCCGCCGACTCGCGGGTCGCCAGCGTCACCTACACCACGAGAGCCGAAGCATTGACGCGAGCCCAGCGGATGCCGGGCTTGCCTCAGCTCGCAGCGGCCACCGACAGCAACCCATTTCCGGCGAGCCTCGACGTCCGCGTGAAGAACATCGATGACGTCGCGGCGATTGACAGGCTGGTCCGCTACGAGATCCCTGTCGATACTGCGTATCCGACTTCGTACGACAGGGGCGCTTACCAGCGCATCCAGGCGTTTCTCCTCGGCGTCGGCGTGGCCGGCATTGCGTTCCTGGCGCTGCTCGGGTTCGTCGCGGTCACCGTGACCATGAACAGCATCCGGGCCGCAATCCACTCGCGGCGCGACGAGGTGACGATCATGCAGCTGGTCGGCGCGCCGCGCTGGATGGTGCGCGGGCCGTTCGTCATCGAAGGCGCCATCACCGGCGCGCTGTCCGGCGCAGTCGCCGGCCTCGTCGTTTTCGGCCTGACGGCAGCCGGCCTCGCTGCGGGATCAAACGCCTTCGCCCAGTTCGCTCCAGGCGTCACGGCCGGCGTGGCAGGCGTCGCTGGAGCGATCGTGTTTGCGACCGGTCTCGGTCTCGGCTCTGGTTCCTCACTTGTCAGCGTGCGGCGGCACCTCGAGTCATGAAGGTCCGCACGCTGCTGCTCGTGCTGGTCGTGGCGCTCCTCATGCTCGGCCTCGGTTCTGGGGTTCGCGCTGACACCCCCGATCCACAGCAGCAGCAGACGCTGATCGACCAGATCCGTGCGCAGCTGGGAAGCAACCTGGCGGACGCGATGGCCGCCCAGCAGCAGCTGAAGCAGTCGCTCGTCGAGAACGCCGCCCAGCAGCGCGAAGTCCAGGCAAAGATCGTTGACGCGGAGACGAAGATAGCCGCCCTCGAAGTCCAGATCGCCGACGCGCAAAGGCTCGAGGCGTTTCTCGCGCAGCGCATCGCGAGCGAGCGAGCGCAGCTCCGGCAGCTGGCCCGCGCCATCTACATGCAGCCGGGCTCAGTTCTCGTCGTCCTCGCTGAGGCGCAGAGCTTGAGCGATCTTCTGACCCGGGTCGCCGACCTCAACGTGGCCGGGTCGCGGGCCGCTGAGCTCAAAGTCTCGCTGACGCACGACCTAAAAGAGATTGAAGTCCAGCGTCAGAAGCAACAGGACGCGCGCGATGAGCAGGTCAAGCAGCGCAATCAGCTCGCCTCGGACCTGACGCAGCTGCGGACATTGCAGGCTCAGCAGGAAGCCTCCATGGCGCAGCTCGAGCAGAAGATCGCGCAGACACGCACCGAGCTCTATCTGCTCAGCCGGCAGTCCACGGAGCTGGCACAGAGGGTCACCGAGATGCTGCAGCAGCAGCAGGACGCGATCATCGCCGCGGCCATGCAGGCGGTCTGGACGCAGGTGCAGCTCTGGAGCCAGTCGAACAATGTCGGCGTGATCCCGACCAGCGCCGGCCATTCGACACAGTACCGCTTCATCTGGCCCGAACCACAGGCGCAGGTCTCGCAGCGCTTCGGGCCCAGCACGTACTGGTTCGAACCCGCGTACGGCAACTACCCGCACTTCCACACCGGTATCGACATGGTCGAGCCATTCGGCTCGCCGGTCTTCGCAGCGGACGACGGAGTGGTTGCGCTCGTCGGCGCCTCGAGCAGCGGGTATGGCAACTTTGTCGTCATCGCTCACTCCGGCGGACTCGACACCCTTTACGGCCATCTGTCGGCCGCGTTGGTGAGGGTCGGAGACAGGGTGACCCAGGGCACGGCCGTCGGACTCGAGGGATCGACTGGAAACTCGACCGGTGCGCACCTGCACTTCGAGCTGCGTATCAACCAGCGGCCGGTTGATCCGACGCCCTACCTGCCGCCAGGAGCTCCCTCGGCCTTCAAGGGCTAGCGCGAACTAGCGAGGCGGCGGCAAAGACACAAGCACCGAGGCGGCGAGCAGCACCCCGATCAGCGCGGCCAGCTCCCCGCGCCGCCGTGCTCGCCAGGCGAGCCACAGCGCCACTGCCACCACCGGCAGCTTGACGATCAGAACGCCGCCGTACGCGGTGGTCATCGTCTGCAGCGGATTCGCGAAATGCAAAAGCGCCAGCGCAGCCCCGCTCGCGACGAGCAGGCCGGCCGACCACACGGCGATGCGCACGAATCCACCCGACGGGACGACTGCGTAACCGGCCAGCCCGCCAACCCAGACTCCCATCGCGGACACATGGATCGCGTTCAGCGCCAGTCCCATCAGCAGCGGGAGCGCGGGCGTGGCGTGCGCGGCGGCCGCGTCGACCACCGACAGTGCAAGCCCGAGCGATGGAACCGCCCACCGCAGCCACGGCGCCTGGCGGAGCGCGCCCAGCACAGCCCAGAGAAGCAGGGCGGCGGCCAGCCGTAATCCAAGCACGCGGCCGAAAGGGGAGGCGAGGGCGTCGATCAACGCATCGGCCTCAAGTGTCTGCGCTGGATCGAAGCTCGCGGTCTGAGCCAGCAGAGCGAGCGGCTCGGCGAGCAGGAGCATCGCCGCGCCTGCGCCCGCCAGGCGCAGCGGCCGGTTGTCACGCGCAATAAAGAGCGCGTACGTCGCCGCTCCGAATCCAAGCGCGAAGCCTGCGAAATGCAGCCAGCGGCCTAGCGACTGCAGGACCAATCCAGGTGGCGACGCCAGGCCGATGGTTCCTCCGCCAAACCCCGGCGCATTCACGGGGCTCGCATGCCCGACGCTGAACGTGAACTCGCCGCGCGAGGGATGAGTGTCTGTGGCCACCACGGTCCAGATCACCCCGTACGTGCCCTCCGTCCCATCACTCAGCGGAATCGAGA
>DASQAU010000280.1:0-1528 GCA_035635595.1 Candidatus Eiseniibacteriota bacterium | reverse complement strand
GGCGGAGGCTGGGTGCTCGGAGACTTTCCGACGCACGAACGTCTCGTGCGCGAGCTCGTGGCGGGATCGGGCGCGACCGCCGTATTCGTCGAGTACGATCGCTCGCCCGAGGCGCACTACCCGGTCGCCATCAATCAGGCTTACGCAGCGACTTCGTGGGTAGCCGCCCATGGCGACGAGATCGGCGTCGACGGCGGGCGACTGGCGGTGGCCGGTAACAGCGTGGGCGGAAACATGGCCGCCGTTGTTGCTTTGATGGCCAAAGACCGGGGCAGGCCCAACCTCCGGTGTCAGGTTCTCTTGTGGCCGGTGACGAACGCCGCCTTCGACACTCCCTCGTATGACCAATTCGCTGAAGGCTATTTCCTGACGCGAGACATGATGAAGTGGTTCTGGGACAGCTACACAACCGACCCGAGAGAGCGACAGGATGCCTATGCCTCCCCCCTGCAGGCGACGAACGAGCGGCTCAAGGGCGTGGCACCCGCCATCATTCAAACCGCGGAGATGGACGTTCTGCGTGACGAAGGCGAGGCCTACGCGCGCAAGCTGGATGGCGCGGGGGTCGATGTGACCTCGACGCGCTACAACGGCCTGATTCACGACTACGGTCTGCTGAACGCCTTGAGCCAGGTCCCTGGCGTCCGCTCGGCGATGCTCCAGGCCTCGTCAGAACTGAAGGAGCGTCTGCAATGATCACCATCGAGCCGGCACACGAGGTCTTTACCAAAAGACTACCGAGCGATCGCGATTCGGACCGACTTGGATCGTACATTTCCAGTCGAGAGGTGGAGCCATGACGACGGTGCTATCAGGCCGGGAGTTCGAGGTGTTCTGCGAAGACTCCGAGTTCTTCCTCTCACGGCTGAAGCATCCGGCGGACGGGCCGCCGACGCGGCTGGGGCGGCCTGCGGCCACGGGCGTCGACGCGGCGACGGTGATCCACGCCTTGCGTACCATCTCCGCCGAAATCCTGATCGACAAGCTCGTCGAGACGCTGATGGTGACCGCGGTCCAACAGGCGGGTGTCGAGCGAGGCCTTCTCATCGTCCGGCGAGCTGAGGAAGCCCGGGTCGAGGCGGAGGCGGCGACGCAGCGGGGCGCCATCGTGGCGCGTCGCCTCGACACGCTCCCTGATCCATCGAGTCTGCCCGAAACGATCGTGAACTACGTGCTGCGGACGCAAGAACCCGTCATGCTGGACGACGCGAGCGCCCCGAACCCGTTCTCCGCCGACGCCTATCTGACGGAGCGCCGCATCCGTTCACTGCTGTGCTTGCCCCTCGTCAAGGAGGGAACGGTCATTGGCGCGCTCTATTTCGAGGACCCCCTCGCCTCCCACATCTTCACGCCGTCCCGGATCGGGCTTCTCACGCTGTTGGCGTCGCAGGCCGCCATCTCGCTGGAGAACGCGCATCTCTACGCGCAGATCCAGAGCGAGAACATCCTCCTCCGTGAGGAGCTCCACAAGCCGGTGGCGAGGACTCATGATCTTGCGTATGCCACGGGAACGGACATCGACGACCTC
>DASQAU010000279.1:0-1963 GCA_035635595.1 Candidatus Eiseniibacteriota bacterium | reverse complement strand
GCCTTGGTTACGTTTCCTTCTCGCCAATCTCAGCGCTTCTCCAGATGGCCCAGGTCAGTTCGAGCAACTAGCAGGCTGCGGAAAAACCCGAGTTTTGATGTCGGGTCATGGTGAGGAATCGCATACGATGCGCGTAACTCTTCCAGCGGAGGCGCGCATGCGGGGTGAGCACGAGCAGCAGGCGCCGATGTGGAGTTATATCTCGCCGGAGCAGCGCATCCCTCAGGACCATCCCCTGCGACCGATCCGGACCCTGGTCGATGCGGTGCTCAAGGACCTGTCGCCCCGGTTCAGCCGGCTCTACGCCAAGACGGGCCGGCCGTCGGTCGCGCCCGAGCGGCTGCTGCGGGCCTTGCTGCTCCAGGTGCTGTACAGCATCCGCAGCGAGCGCCAGCTCATGGAGCAGCTCGACTACAACCTGCTCTATCGCTGGTTCGTCGGCCTCAACATGGACGACCCGATCTGGGACGTTAGTGTCTTTACGAAGAACCGCCAGCGGCTGCTGGACGGCGAGGTGGCCGAGGCATTCTTCGACGCGGTCCTCGCCCAGGCCCGCGGCCGGGAGCTGCTGTCCAACGAGCACTTCACGGTGGACGGCACGCTGATCCAGGCCTGGGCGGGGCTGAAGAGTTTCCAGCGCAAGGACGTGCCGCCAGCCCCGCCCGACGATCCTGGCAACCCGACCGTGAACTTCCACGGCGAGCGTCGGAGCAACGCTACGCACCAGTCGACCACCGATCCCGAGGCGCGCTTGTTTCGCAAAGGCGGGGCCCAGGAGGCACGGCTGTACTACCAAGGCCATGTGCTGATGGATCACCGCCATGGCCTCGCCGTCGGCGGCCGGCTGACGCCGGCCGGGGCGAGTGCCGAGCGGGATGCGGCCGTCGTGCTCGCAGCCGGCGCCATTGCCCGAGCGCGGGCGACGGTGGCGGCGGATAAGGCCTATGACACGCGCGACTTCGTGGCCACCCTGCGCGCTCTCGGCGTGACGCCCCACGTGGCCCAGAACACCACGAACCGCCGGAGCGCGATCGATGCGCGGACGACGCGTCATCCCGGCTACGCGCTGAGCCAGCGCGCCCGCAAGCGTGTCGAAGAGATCTTCGGCTGGCTCAAGACGGTCGCGCTGCTGCGCCAGACTCGCCACCGGGGCCGGGCACGGGTCGGCTGGATGTTTCTCTTCGGGCTCGCAGCGTACAACCTGCTCCGCATTCGGAATCTCACCTGGGCGCCAGCGTGAACAGTCCAATGCGAGACCTCGTGCCCGCGTCATCCGGAGCCACGCAGCCCATAGGGCGAGCGCGACCGGGTCATCCACTCACCCGGAAAACGGCGCTGCGTCACTTTTGCCGCCGTTTTTCCATAGCCTGCTAGCGACGCTTGGTGCCGACATCCGCCGGCACCTCCACGCCCCGAGTCACGCCCAGCGTGTGTCCCGGAAACGAGCGTTTCATGCAGCGCACCAGCGTCTCGACGAATGCCTCCCCGTACGGCGGCAGGTAGCGCCTCGGATCCCAGGCGACTCGGATCCAGAACCCTAGCGGACGTCCATCGTGCACGAGACCAACGATGGCGACACGCTTGCGTTCGAGCACCACGACGGAGGGGACGATCGCGATACCGTGGCCGGCCGCGGCGAGCGCGACGATGGATTGTGGGGAGCGGGACTCCAGGATGACGTCGACGTCGACGTTCCGGGCCTGGCACAAGGCATCGAAGAGCTGCCGCACCTGGAATCCCCGTCCCAGCATCAGCAGCGGCTGGCGGGTGAGATCGTCGAGCGTCAGGCTGCGCCGGGAGGCCAGGTGGTGCCGGCGCGACATGACGGCGAGCATTCGAAGCGGGTAAAGCGGACGGCTGGCGAGCTGCTCGAAATCCCGTGAGACGTTGGCCGCGAGGTGCAGCTCGCCCTGCAGCACGCGCTCGATGAGCTGCTGGCCGGCGTCCTCCGTGAGCCGAATCT
>DASQAU010000278.1:0-7122 GCA_035635595.1 Candidatus Eiseniibacteriota bacterium | reverse complement strand
GGTGTCGAACCACCGGATGGCTTGAAAAACCTGGACGTGTCGCAGCTCGACGTCTGAATAACCCCAGTTCCGGGTTGATGGAAGGTAAATGTCAAAGAAGAGAAGACGCTTAGAGATCAAGGTCGAACCCCTGCCGGCTCCTTTCCAGATGGAAACAGCATCCTGCCCCGTGTGCGGGCGCGACTCGGCCGCGATCGGGAGGCGCCACCTCCAGATCGTGTTCCGCTGCGATGGCTGCAAGGTCGTCTTCAAGCGCAACCGGAGCTGGCCTTACATCTACTAGCCACCTAAAACGCCGGCGTGCCGCGTTTCTCTAATGTGGGCGGCATGAGGCGTGCGGGTGTTGGAAGAGCCGCCGTGTACGGCGTGCTGATCGGACTGGCGACGGCTGCCGTCGCCGAGGCGGTCCGGCCGCGGGGCGGAACCGCTGTGCTGGTGGACTGGCAGCAGGTACGTCGCACTGCAGCAGCGCGGTTCGACACGACCTCGCTCGACCCGGCGGCCCTGGCCTCCGCCGCCAGGGGCTATCGCACGATGGCCGCGGAGCTCGAGAGGCCCATGCTCGAGTTCGTAGGCGGACTTCCCAAAGGCGTGACGCTGCCCAAGTTCGAAGCCCTCGATCGCATAGGCTGGCTCGACCTGAACCTGGGCATCCTTCGGCGGGTGATCGATCCAGTGCTCGAGACCGGACGTGTGCCCAACTCGCTGCTGGTCGAGGTTGGACGTTCGGGCGTCGACCATTACGTTGCGTTCATGCTGGCATTCATCGGCCGCCGGGTCCTGGGCCAGTACGACCCGCAGCTGCTTGGCGCCGAACCGGTCGGCGGCGAAGGCCTGTACCTGGTGGAGACGAACGTCGAGGAGTGGGCAAGACGGGCCGACCTGCCCGGCCAGGACCTGCGTCGCTGGCTGATCCTCCACGAGATGACGCATGCCTGGCAGTTCGCGGCCCATTCGTGGCTGCGGCCGTACATGGAGAGCTCGATGCGGGTGCTCCTCGAGTCGATGACGAAGCAGGGCGCTCCGGTGGCGAGGATCGCAGCGTTCGCGGGAATCCTGCCGGCCCAGTGGAGGGTGATGCGTCAGGTCCAGGGCACCATGTCGGTGATCGAGGGGTACAGCAACCTCGTCATGAACGAGCTCGGATCAAGGCTGCTGCCCGGATTCGAGCAGCTCGAGAAGGCTTATCGCGACCGGAGCTCCGGTAAGAGTCCCCTCGAGGTCTTGATCTGGAAGCTGACCGGCCTCGACCTGAAGCTGCAGCAGTACCAGCGCGGTGAGGCGTTCTGCCGGGCGATCTTCGACCAGCACGGGATCAAGGTCCTCAACCAGGTCTGGAGGAGCGAAGCCCATCTGCCGCGACTTGAGGAACTGGCGCACCCAGACGGTTGGTATCGAAGGGTGGTGCGGGCTTAAGCCCCTCTCCCCAACCCTCTCCCCGAAGGGCAGAGGGAGTTAGTCTTTCAGCTCTTCTTGTGCGGTTTCTTCGGTGATCGGCATCACCGTCACCGGAAGGTCTGCGATGTCGAAGTAGCGCACAGCCTTGTTCATGCGCTTGGCGATGCCGACCTGGACTTTGACTCCGAGCGAGATCCGCCCGAAGACCCAGACCTCATCGCAGCGCGCGAGCAGGTTGTTCATCGCTTCGCGCACGACGTCTTTCGACACGGTGTGCATCAGGTAGTAGTCGAAGAGCATGAAGGGGCTGACGGGGACCATTCCGGAGTCCAGGACGAACTTCTGGATGTGAGCCCGCCAGTAGAAAACCTTGTTCGACATAGCGACATAAACCAGTCGCTTGGGGTGCCGCAACGTCTCTTCGGCCTGGTCCCGAGCGCTTGGTTTGGTGGTGGGCTGAAAGATCCGTTCGAGGATGTCCTCGGCGGCCTTCCCCGAGACTGCCATGGGAGTGGCTATCGTATCAGCCGTGCCCGAAGGCTCCCGATTCGACCTGACCGGGCGCGTCGCGCTGGTCACCGGGGCGAGCAGGGGCATCGGCAGTGCGATCGCCGGCGCGCTCGCCGAGCAGGGCGCACAAGTCGTTCTCTCCAGCCGCAAGCAGGCGGACCTGGACGAAGAGGCCGCGCGGATCAACGCCAACTACCCGGAACGCGCGTGGCCGATCGCTGCCCACGCCGGCCGCCCGGAAGACCTCGAGCGGCTCGTGAAGTCGGTGATGGAGCGCTTCGCTCACATCGACATCCTGGTCAACAACGCAGCGACCAACCCTTACGCCGGCCCCACCCTTGGAGCCGAGATGGCGGCCTGGGACAAGACTTTTGAGGTCAACCTGCGCGGGGTCTGGGTCCTGACCAAGCTCGTCTACGAAGCGTGGATGGAAACGCACGGCGGCGCGATCGTCAACGTCGCCAGCGTCGGTGGCCTGAGGCCGAGCCCTGGCCTCGGGGTCTACAACATCACCAAGGCGGGCGTGATCATGCTCACTCAGCAGCTGGCCCGCGAGATCGGCGGCAAGGTCCGCGTCAACGCCGTCGCTCCAGGCCTGATCAAGACGCGCTTTGCGGAAGCACTGTGGGGTAATGAGGCCATCCTCGAACGCGTGCTGGCCTCAAATCCGATGGGCAGGATCGGCGTGCCCGACGAGGTCGCGAGCGCGGTGGCTTTCCTTGTGTCCGACGCCGCCAGCTACATCAACGGGGAAGTGGTCGTGATCGATGGCGGCGGAGGGGAGCCTTAGGCGACTCCTTTCCGGCCGGCGCCAGCGCCCCATCCGGCTCGCTCTCTCCGTTCTCGGACGCCAGCTGGCGCGTGTGTATGAAGTCCTCGAGCTCCTTCTCGTACTGGTAAGCGTGGCGGTCGGGCGCATAGCGAAGGACGCGACGCTGCTGGATGAAGTCCTCGAACGAGGCGCGCGTGTCTCGCGCGGCACGGAAGCCAAGCTCGCGGGCGGCCTTGGCCATGGACAGAGAGCGGCCCCAGCGGAGGAGGTCAAGGAGCTGCGGCGAGAGAAACGCCACCCCGGCCTTTCGAACGGCGAAAGCCGCCAGCTCGAGCCCGATTGGCGGGAGCAGCGGCGCGTGCAGCTTGCCTGCTGAGTCGAGCAGCTTGGACAGCGGCTCTGGCCCTGGTGAGGCGATGTTGTAAGCGCCGGCGGGCCCTCGCTTGGTCGCCAGCGCCATCGCCTCGACGCAGTCGTCGCGGTGGATCAGCTGGAGCGACGGGTCGTAGCCGGCCACGGTCGGGACCACCTCGAGGTCCAGGTAGCGGGCGAGCGGCTGAGGCTCGTCCGGGTTCAGGCTGTTGGCAAAGCGCAGCACGAGGGTGCTGATGTTGGAGTTGCGCAGCGCGAAGTCGCTGACATAAGACTCGACCTCGACGATATCGCGCACGAACTGATGACGCGAGTTGCTGTCCAGGCGGTGGTCCTCGCGCAACCCTGCCGGCAGGTCGAAGCGCGAGCCGTAAACGTGGCCGGACGACTTGAGCACGAAGCGCCTGACCGGGCTGCCCTCGCCTGCGCACCCGGCGAGCAAATTCAGCGTGCCGATGACGTTCATCTCGTGGGCGCGGCGCGGGTCCATGTCGAAGGAGTCGATGCGGATGAGCGTGTGCACGACGGTGTCAATGCCGACGGCTCGCACGAGCTTTCCGATCAGTGAGTGTCGGATGTCGAGCTTGAGGTAGTCCGCGCGGCCGAGGTCGTAGCGCGGCTCCCGGACGTCGATGCCGATGACCTCTGCCACGTCAGGGTCCTCGACCAGGCGCTGCACGAGGAGGGCACCCCACCAGCGGGCGACGCCGGTGACGAGAATGCGCCGCTTCTTACCGGCCATCTTCGGATTCAGTTTATGCCGGAAATCCCGCGGGGCAGGCAGGCCTGGCTTCGCCAGGCCGTCCGCCAATCATTCTCATGGGCTGCTTGCGTCGCTTGGAGTCCCTTGAAAAGTCCCAACCTGCAGGAAAAAGAGCCATGAGAGGAAACCTAGGTTTCCTCTCATATTTTTTCAGTATGTGCGTTTGATGACGTCGCGTTCCATCTGCACAACCGCTTGCGAAACCGTGTCTTTGAGCGGTGACTTCGCCACCCGCAAGGCCCACTCCAGCTGGCGCAGCAGCGAATACAGGCCTTTCATCGCCTTGATCGCATCGCCGATATCGATGTTGGCTGGGAGCGGGATCTGGTCGAGCGGCTCCCCGGCGGACCAGCGAAACGCGAAATCGATGTAGTCATGTGACGGCGTGCGCAGGTTGGGCTCGTCGAGGTCGCTCTCCATGTCCGCGAACCTGAAGTACAGCGAGCGGATCAGCCGCGCCGTTTGCGCGATCGCCGGCGTCGGGTAGCGTCGCGGCCCGCGCGCCTGGCGATCTCTGCCACCGCGGTCCCTGTCCTCGGCGGCAAGCATCACAAGCACCGCGCACATCTCTTCCGGGGCCAGCCCTTCGAACCACCCCAGCCATACCGCCTCCGCGACCAGGATCGTGTTCTCGCCGTACACGCGCGCAGCGAAGAGGCCCTTGTCAGTCGGCTTGTCGTGCGCGAGAAAACCCGCCTCGGTCAGGATCTTGCAGAGGCGGCGCAGCTTGCGGGGGTACTCGTCCATCTGCCCGGTGACTTCACGCGACCCCGCCTCGAGCTCTTTCTGAAGGGTGCGAATCTCGGCGTATCTCTGGACCAGCTCGCCAAAGTGCGGCGAGCGCACCACCTTGAGCTTGCGCTGGCGCTCCAGAAGGCCCTTCGCTTCGACCTCGAGCCGCTGGATCATGCGGCCGCTCGAGGTCATCGCCCTGGTGTGCCGCCCTCGCCGGCCTCTTCGCTCCGCGGCGCCTTCGCGACGAAGCCGCTTGAGCTCGATCCGGATCGCGCGCCTTCGGTCCTCGAGCTTGAAGTATTGGGCCACGTCCTCGATCGAGACCTCGGGGTCGTCCCACGTCTGGCGGATGTCATCCAGCTGCTGGCGAACGTTGACAAGCCGTTCCTTGGTCTGCTCCGCGGCGAGCCTTTTCTGGAATTGGCCGAACGACCGCTGCATCAGGCCCTCGGCCTCCTCCGGCGTGTAGACGCGCATGAGGTTAAGGGCCATGTTGTAGCTGGGCAGGAACTTGGACTCGACGACGAGCGTCGGGCCCATGGCGACCTCGTAGATGGTGCCGACCTCCACGTCCGACTCCTTGAGGATCACGCCGTGGCCGATCACGTCGATGCCGCGGCGGCCGGCTCGTCCCATCAGCTGTGTCAGCTCGCCGGTGGTCAGGTTGGAGAAGTTGACGCCGTCGAACTTGGTGAAGGAGGAGACCACGACGCCTCGAGCCGGCATGTTGATGCCCAACGACAGCGTCTCGGTGGCGAACACGACCTTGATGAGGCCGCGCTGGAACAGCTCCTCGACCATCTCCTTGTGGTAGGGCAGGAGGCCAGCGTGGTGCTCAGCCAGCCCGCGCCGGAGCAGCCGCGCATCCACCATGCGCCGGAACAACGCTTCCTCGTCTTTGTCCTTCAGGCCCTGCAAGCGCTCTGCTGCGACGCGGTCGATGGCCTCTTTCTCGTCCGCGGTGGTGAGGTCGATCTCGTGGTACGAGCAGCGCTTGAGCGCTTCGCGGCAGCCGCGGCGCGAGAAGATGAAGTAGATCGCCGGCAGCATGTCGAGGCTGCGCAGCTCGGGAACGACGTGCAGCAGGTCGTTCGAAGGCAGCGAGCGGTATTGCCCGACGCGGTATGAGGCCTCCTCTTCCTGGGCCGCCTTGCTCCACGTCCGCTGGTCGATTCCACCGTCGCTCCGGAACAGCGGCAAGAAGTGGTTGTTGATCGCCAGCCACATCTTCAGCTCGACTGGCCTCACGTCGTGAAAGACCGTTTCCATTCCACCTCGGTTCTCGGCCATCCAGTCGGCGATGTCTTTGTAGTTTCCGATGGTCGCCGACAGGCCGACGAGCTTGATCGTCTTCGGCGCCTGGATGACGATTTCCTCCCACACGGAGCCGCGTGGGAAGTCGTCGATGTAGTGGACCTCGTCTAGGACTACGTACTGGACGAGGTCGAGCCTCTTCGGGTCCTCGTAGATCAGGTTGCGCAGGATCTCGGTCGTCATGACGACGACCGGAGCGTCGTCGTTGATCGTGTTCTCGCCGGTGACCAGGCCGACGGTCGACTCGCCGTACTGGCGGACGAAGTCGTGGTACTTCTGGTTGCTCAGCGCCTTGAGCGGGGTGGTGTAGAGCACCTTGGCCCCGTCCTGCAGGGCGCGATAGATCGCGTACTCGGCCACCATCGTCTTGCCGCTCGACGTCGGTGCGCTGACGAGCACGCCGCCTCGGCCTCGCTCCAACTTGTCGATCGCCTCGCGCTGGAAAGCGTCGAGCTTGAACGGCAAACCAGCTTCAAACTCGTCTACGAGCGAGTCGATGGTTTTCACAGGCGGACGAGCTCGGTCGACACGTCGGTGATTCGGGCTCCATCGGAGTGGGACTCGATATAGGACAAGGCGGCCGCCAGCACCTCGTCGACGTGACGGCTGTCGGCGCTCACGCAGGCTATGGCGAGCTCCGCGAGCTGCCAGAGGTCCCGCTCACCGACCTCGGCGGCGGCGACCTGGAATTCCGACCGAACCCGACGAAGCAGGCCGCTGACGATCTGGCGCTTGGCCTTCAGCGAACCGCTCTCCGGGAGGTGGAGGACCACCCTCGCCAGGCCGACCGCGACCGTGGAGGGCTTCAAATCTCGTTTTTTGACCATCGTTGCTCCTACACATATGATGGCCGGTGAGCTTGACGACACCGGCTGGGGTGGCCGGCGCCTAGCTGGAGGGCGGGTCAGATGGGTCTAGTCAGGGACGGGGAAGACAAGGATTTCGAGCAGTTCGAGCGGTTTCTCGATAAGTGGTCCCGTCGAGATTTCCTGAAACGCACCGGCGGCGCCGCCGCCTACCTGGCCTTCATGGCCGGCGGCGTGGAGCTCCTCGAGGCATGCGCAGGCGGTACCACGCAGACGAGCGAGACGCCAAAGAAGGGCGGCCACGTCATCGAGGGCAACTTCTCCGACATCCGGACCCTCAACTCCATGCTCAGCAGCGACACGGCCAGCAACCAGGTGATCGGCCTGATGTTCGACGGCCTGCTGAACGTCAAGAAGAACGGAGATCTCGTCGGGGCGCTCGCCCAGGGCGT
>DASQAU010000277.1:0-2349 GCA_035635595.1 Candidatus Eiseniibacteriota bacterium | reverse complement strand
GATCCTTGAGCGACCAGATCACCGTGCGCTGCACCTCGACCGACGACCACTGCCCGAACTCGTTGTGGGCCAGATCGGTCCGCAACGCCTCCGCGATGCTCGCCGCTAACTCCTGATGTTCAGCCTGCTGTCCCTGATTGGGGACCTTTTTGGTTCCCTTTTTGGGACCTTGTCCATCCCCCCACAGGACCCACTCGAGCGTAACGTCCGGGATGCCAAGCTCTTTCGCCTTCGTCACGATCAGCCGGGCGACATCCGCGGGGAATTTCTCCCGATGGGGCCATTTCTTTATGGCTGCTTCAGTTACGGCCCCATTCAGCGCCGCAGCGAACTGCCGGTAGCTCAACGAGATGCCTTCCCAGGGAGAGAACACGTCCAGGAGAACGGCCAGCCGAGCAGCTACAGGGACGCGTTTCGGGCCGGTTTCGGGCTTGACAGGTGACAAAATGGACCTACTTTCGTGTCGTTCCAGAGGAGTCAGCAGGGACGAAACCGGCCCTAAGCTGACATCCTCTACTGCCCTAGTCAAGTCGCCCAGCCCTTGGAGCTTCACATGTTCGTTCGCCGCTCACTCATGGTGTTCGCCCTCGCGCTTTCGGTCGCGCGCTGCGCGGACCAACCCACAGCGGTGAAACCTCCCGCGGCTCCCCAATTCCTGCGGTGGGCAGGTAGTAACTCTCCAGGCTTTACGTCGACTGAATCTCGCGCGCGCCGCTCCGGAATGGCGGCCCTGACACCTCCCCTGAGTCTTGACCAGTACACGGTCTCATTCTGGGCGGTTCGCGGCGAGGCTCGGTCGGTACAAATCAACTACACCAGCAGCATCGACAGCGCAGTCCATCCGTTCCTGACGCTCACCATCACGGACCCGCAGTTCGTTCCGGGCGTGGGCGAGCTGGCGATGGGTGATTCGGTCTTCATCACCGTCAACGTCGACACCACGAAGATTGGCGTATCGCTCCTGCCGACCGGGCTGCAATTCGGGACGCCCGCTGAGCTGAAGATCTGGTATGACGGAGCCGGCGGTGATCTGAACGGTGACGGCGTCGTCGATAGCACCGATGCCAAGATCGAGGCGCAGCTGCTCGGTCTGTGGTATCGCGAGCTGCCCGCCGACGCGTGGACCCAGCTCCCGGCGAGCCAGTCGCTCGACGAGAAGTCGTTCAACTGGGGCTTGGCCCATTTTAGCGAGTACGCCGTCGCGGAAGAGTTGCTCGACTGGATCATTAGCTACTAACGGGTCCGAGCCCAACCATGTCCACCAACAATCCTCGCGACCAGCGCCTCCTGGAGGCGTCACCGGTCGTCGTGAAAGCCCGCGCACTCGCGGCCGCCGGGCATCATGCCGCGGTGGTCGAGTTCCTGGGCAGTCACGACCAGAGCGAGCTCCAAAACACCCCGACCCTCGCGTTGCTCTACGGCATCGCGCAGGCGCGGCTCGGCCGGCACGAACAAGGCCTGCAGTGGATCGACCTGGCCTTGGCGGGCGCGCGCCAGCGCAAAGAGCACGGCGTCGAGCGCCATGCGCTCAATGCGCGCGGCGCCATCGCCCTGTCCCGTGGGGACCTCAACGTCGCCGCCGACTTCTGCACGCAGGCCCTGATGGCCGCGAGCCGCGACGGCGACCATGGCACCACCGGCCGGGCGTCCAACAATCTCGGCATCATCAGCCATCTGCGCGGCCGTCACGCTGAAGCGATTGCCTCGTGGGAAATCGCCGCCGCCGCGTTCCACCGCGCCGGCTTGCAGTCGGGCGTCGCCGAGTGCCAGCACAACCTCGCCAACGCCTACCGCGAGCAGGCTGCCTACGACAAGGCGCTGGCGACCGCCGACCAGGCCGTCTCCGCCGCGGAAGCGGCGCACGACGAAACGCTGTTTGCGGCAACCGTGCGGGGCCGCGCCGAAATCCGGGCCGCGCGCTCCGAGCCGGAGTTGGCGAGCCGCGACCTCGACCGGGTCCGCGTCATTCGCAGCCAGCTGCCCGACCCCGTCGCCGAGGCCGAGGATCTGCGTGTGTTGGCGTTGGTGCTCGTGGCCGAGAACAATCTGCAGCGTGCCGAGAAGTCGCTGCGCGAGGTCATCGGCCGCGCCGAGCTGCACGAGCGGCTGTTGCTCCAGGCCGAGGCGGCGCGCGACTTGAGCGCGCTGCTGCGCCGCGCCGGCCGTCAGGGCGAAGCCCAGGCCGCCGCGCAGTCCGCCAAAGGCCTCTTCGCCCGCATCGGCGCCGAAGGCGAAATCCGCAAGCTCGCCGATCAGGGCTGGGACGAGGCGTTTGCCGCCCAGCTGCGTGGTACGCTCGCGCCGTTGCACGTGGCGCAGCAGTACGCCGACGCCGGCCGCTACGCCGAG
>DASQAU010000276.1:0-14634 GCA_035635595.1 Candidatus Eiseniibacteriota bacterium | reverse complement strand
GTGATTGGCGCGCGATCGCTGCCCGGCATGCCGCGATACGAATAGAGCACCACGTTGAATCCCTTGCGCCACAATGCTGCCGCGATGCCGAGCGAACCCTGGCGCTGGCCCTTGTGCCCCCCGGAGACGATGACGGTCTGCGGTGACCCCGGCTGTCGGAAATGCCACGCGCCAAAGTTCACACCGTCGGCGGTAACCAGCTCGATCTCTTCGTAGTCGGCCTGGAACTCGAAGGGGGTGAACATGAAATCGTCGAGCGGCGCGGGGCGGTCGGGCACGAACGCCCTTCGGTACAGCTGGTAGGACAGCGCGATGTACACGACCAGCAGCACCGCAACGAAGACGGCCAGGTAGGTCAGTGGACTCACCCAATTCGAAGCTTAGGACTTTGCGGGCGAATGCGGCCTTTCCGCCAGTGCCTGCGGCCGCTTACGCGAATACCCGGCTGAGCTCGTAAAGGTCCTTCGGCACCCGGCGGGTTTCCTTGATCACGTCGGCGAGCGCCACCACCTCGACGTCGCCGTTGCGGCGGATCGGGATGAGGCCGCTCTTGCCGGCGACGATCAGCTCCACTGCCGCGACGCCAAGGCGGGTCGCCCAGATCCGGTCGGTCGGCGAGGGAGAACCGCCGCGCTGCAGGTGCCCGAGAACAGTGACCCGTGTCTCGAATCCCGTTTCGCGCTCGACGTTGGCCGCCAGCAGGTCGCCGATACCCCGCTTGGAGAGGCGCACGTGACCGAAGGCGTCTTTCTCGGCCTCCCCTCCAGCCTCGCGTTCCAGCTCTGGGATCCTGGCGCCCTCGGCGACGACGATGATGCTGAACAGCTTGCCCTCGCCGCGGCGGCGGTACAGGTGGCCGACGACGTCATTGAGGCTCTCCTCGAACTCGGGGATCAGGATCAGGTCCGCCCCGCCGGCGACTCCGCCCATCAGCGCCACCCAGCCGGCGTCGCGGCCCATGACCTCGACCACCATTACGCGGTGGTGGGCGGAGGCGGTCGTGTGCAGCCGGTCGAGCGCCTCGGTCACGACTCCGACCGCAGTGTCGAACCCGATGCAAAACTCAGTCACTGCCAGGTCGTTGTCGATCGTCTTGGGGACTCCGACCGTTGGGAACCCGGCCTCGTGCAGCGCGGCGGCGACGCTCAGGGTGTCATCCCCACCGATCGGTACCAGCGCGTCGATGCCGTTGTGACGCAGCGAGCGGATGACCCGGTCGATGCCGTCTTTCTCTTTCAGCGGGTTCGTGCGCGACGTGCCGAGGATGGTGCCGCCCATCGGCAGGATGCCCCGGACGCTGGCGGGGGTCAGCTCGTCGATCATGCCCTCTTCGAGGCAGCCGGCCCAACCGTTCTGCACGCCGCTCACCTGGTGGCCGAGCTGGAACGCACGCCGGGCTACCGCCCTGATCGCCGCGTTCAAACCCGGCGCGTCACCGCCCCCCGTAAGGACTCCGATTCGCACGGGGATAGGTTAGAACGTCATGCAGGTGGGATCACGCTGCCGCGACCTTCTCCAACAGATCGGCGAGCGTGATTTCGGCCAGCGAGCGCAGCAGCACGTCGGCGCCGCTCAAGTCAAGCTTCGCGGTGATCGAGTTCGGGATCGCCACGCATCGCAGTCCGGCGCGCTTGGCAGCAGCCACGCCGTTGGGCGAGTCTTCGATGGCGAACGCCTCCGTGGCCAAGACGCCCAGGCACTCCAGCACGGCGATGTAGAGATCCGGCTCTGGTTTCGCGTTGGCGACGTCGTCGCGGCATCGCAGGCAGTCGAACTTCTCGAGGATGCCCAGGCGCGACAGATGCCCTCTGACCCAGTCGGCGGTGGAGCTCGAGGCGACGCCGAGCTTCAGTCCGAGCGCCTTCGCCTGGTCGATGTGCTGCAGGACGCCGGGCAGCAGCTTCTGGGCGAGCACGAGCTCCGTCCGCCGGCCTATCCGGCGGTCGAGGACCTCTTTCGGCAGCGACCTCCCCAGCCGCTCCTCCAGGTGGTGCTGGGGGTGAAAGCCGGTCGTCGTCGACCCGACGATCTGGACCCACCTCTCGAACGGCAGCTCCTCGCCATGCGCCTCGTAAACCTCGAGCCACGACCGGTACACCGGCTCCTCCGTGTCGAGGATCAGACCGTCGAAATCGAACACGATGGCGCGGATCATCCGGCGCCACTTTAGCTAGCGCGTAGCGATCGGCGTGCCAATTCCTTAGGATCGGCCTGGCCGTGTTCTTGAGTACGTCACATGCCTGAAGAAGCTCGCAAACCGACCTCGCGACAGCCGGATCGCGGCCGGGCGCTCTTCTGGCTGGCGGCTGCGCTGCCGGGCGTCGCGCTGGTCTCCGTGGCGCTCATGACGTTCATCCTCTTCGGCGTCCTCGACGCCATCCATTACGTCTCAATCAGGGACTTCTTCACCCCCGATCCTGTGGCGGCAGGCGGCGTGCTGGGACTGGTCGGCGGCGCGGAGGGCGTGACCCTCAGCATCGTCATCGTCGCTGTCGTGTTCGGCATCCAGAACACGTCGTCCCGCTACTCGCCCCGCATCATCGGCATCTTCACTCGCAACCCGCTGAATGCCCTGGTCCTTAGCTTCGCGCTCGCCTCGATCCTCTATACGTTCCTCGTCCGCACCGAGGTGAAGACCAGCTACGTGCCGATGTGGAGCGTCGGTGTGGCCGAGGTGCTCGCGCTCATCAACTTCGCCATCCTGCTGCCGTACGTCGGCTACATCTTTGAGGTGATGAGGGCCGAAACGCTGGTCGAGAGCATCATGCGACGGGCGAAGCGCGAGCTGAAAGCCGCCACCAGCAGCCGTCACCCCCGCAAGCACCGAGACGCGCTGATGGAATCGATCGCACAGGTCACGGACATCGCGTACGGCTCGATCCAGCTTGGCGACATGCCCGTGTGCGTGCTCACCATCGAGGTGCTGGGCCGCTTTCTCGCGGACGACTACCTGAAGATCAGGAAGAGCTGTGCGCCGGAGTGGTTCCAGGTGGGCCACGCGGACATGCCCGGCGCCTCGGACCAGATCGTGGCCGAGGTGAATCGGGCGCAGACCTGGTTCGCCTACACGATCATGTCCAGCTTCGTCGACATGGTCGGACTCACCCCAGTGCATCGCAAGGAGGCGGTGCACGCCATCGCGGTCGCGACGCGCGACGCCGGAATCGCCGCGATCGAGGAGGGCGACTCCGAAGTCGCCGAGCTCTGCCTGCGCTTCTTCAACACCTACCTGAGGGCTGCGATCAACCAGACGGCCCCCACGTTCGCCTCGGTGATCATGAACGAGTACCGAAGATTCGCCATCGGCGCGCTGGAATGGCGGCCGGACCTCTCGGTCGAGGCTGCCGCCCACCTGCTTCGCTACGGACGCCATTTCGACGACGCCGGCATGCCGGCGACGCTTGGGGCCGCGGCCGAGGACGTCGCCGACCTCGCCATCGAAGCCCGGGCGCGCGACCCGCAGGTCTCGCTCAAGCTCGCTCGCCTGCTCGTGCGCAACTTGCTTGACCTGACCCCTAACGCGCGACCGATCGGGCTCAACGGGATGTTCAAAGGCGTGGCCAAGCTGACGTTCTGGGCGATGGCCGCGGACCAGAGAGACATTGCCCGCGTCCTGGTCGAAGGCATCGCGGCAGCGCCGCCAGACTTCGTCGACGCCGCCCTCGACCGGATGGAGTCGATGCAGAACGGGCTCTTCTGGGAGGTCAACGAGCGCGTGATCGCGTTCGACTGGGTCGATGAGTCGCTGCGCGCGGAGATCCCGAGGCTGCGAGCTGCGCTGCGCAGGTCCAAGGGATCGATCGAATCGCTGGCGGTCGAGCTGGAAAAGGCTCCTACTGTGCATGACCTTGTTCCGCCCGAGCCAAACGCGGCGCCGGCCGCGCCCGCCGCCGCTGCCGCCGCTAAGTCTGAGCCGTCTGGGTGTTGATCATCGCGGTCGACGCCGTCTCGAAATAGTCGAGCAGCGCCTTGCGCACCGCGGGCTCCAGGTCGAGCGATTCGACAGCGGCTGTCATGTGGCCCAGCCAGGCGTCGCGCTCGGGCTGCCCGATGGCAAACGGCCGGTGCCGCAGGCGCAGCCGCGGATGGCCGCGCTGCTCGCTGTACGTGCTCGGCCCGCCCCAGTACTGGATCAGAAAAAGGGTGAGCCGCTCGGTGGCGCCAGCCAGGTCCTCCTCGGGATAGACGGCGCGCAGCAGCGCGTCCTCAGCGACGCGCGAGTAAAACCGCTTGACGAGGAGCCTGAAGGTTTCCTCGCCGCCGGCGAGCTCATACATGCTGCGGTTCAACATTCGCTTCAGCTCGAGACGATGCCCGCGCCCGCGAGGATCTCCGCGGTTGGCCGCACCACTGCCTGAGCCGCCTTGAGCCCCGTTTTCTCGAGGTAGCGTTCGATGATCCGGCGCCCCACCGCGTACCCGCCCATGTGTGGAATACCGGCAGTGCGGAGCCCCATCCGCTCGGCCACCGCGTCGCCGAGGACGTAAGGGGTCCAATCGGGAAACGAGGTCCCGGTACCGAATGCGCCAGTGACCTTCTCGAACGCATCGTCGAGTGTGGCGCCCGTGACGCCGGCGTACCAGGCTCCGGTCGAATCGGGGCCGCAAACCTCGACCGTGAAGACTTCGGCCAGGCCTTCGTGGATCACCCACTCGGCGAGGTTGAATCGAGTCTCAACGTTCGGGGTGCGCAGGTTGTGGACGAGCTCGTGGACACCGCACGCGCCCAGGCGGGTGAGGTTGTAGTCGGTCGGCCAGACCACCATCCAGATGCTGCCGGGCAACGCGCCCATGCCGTAATAGCCGAGGGTGCGCTGCATGAAGATCTCGTCGTCGGGGTTGCCCAACGTCAGAACCACCTCGATGCGGTCCGGGTGCCGGAGGCCAGGCAGGACGGAGCGCTGGTATTCCCAGGCGCGCGCGAGCTCGCGGCGCAGCTGTCCCCATGCGTCCGCTGCGATGAGCTTCTGCAGGGCCACGGGGTAGCGAGGGTCGTCTGTGCTGACGCGGAACCCGTCGCCCTGCTCGTGGATCTGCTTCAGCTGCTTGAGCGGTTCCTCGTCGAAGGTCGAGATTCCGCGCATCGCCGCCAGCGCATCGAGGCGCGCCGGAGCCGGCAGCGTGAACAGGCGCTTCATCGCCGCCGCATCGTCGCGAACGTCGATCTCGATCTGATCGCCGGTGGTCAGCGCCATCACAGCTCGTACCGCAATTGTGCGCACGACCGGCGAAGCGCTGAGCTAGGAGGCGTGACTCCTGGCGCGGTGCAGGTGGGACAAAGCCAGCGCCCGGTCAGCGGCGCCTACATGCGGCGTGCGCGGTGCAGGTCGGACAAAGCCAGCGCCCGGTCAGCGGCACTGGCTCCATCCGCCGCAGTAACCGTTGTGTAACTGAGCCCGAATCCAGGGCGGTGGTAGACGACACGCCAGGGGTGCAACTGGCGGCCATCCTTACCCTGAATCCTTACGGCCCCGTCATAGACGGTCATCGCGTCCGAGGCTATCCGTCGCCGGCTCCCGCCGCCATCCTGAAAATTGATGAGCGGCCCTCATTGAAATCCCAGCCCTTATCATCGGCCGGGGTGGGCGAGCTGCTTTACCTGAGCCGCGCCGACGTCGAAAGGCTGCTCGACGTGGACTCGATGCTCGACGCGCTGGCCAGGGCGCTGGTCGTGTACTCGTCGGGGATCGCATCCATCCCACCGCGGACGGGTGCGCGCGTCGGCGACCGCGGGATCCTCGGCGCGATGCCCGGCTACGTGCCGGGGATCGCCCTCGAGGTGAAGCTCGTCTCGGTCTTTCCGGCAAACCATCACCACGGGTTGCCCTCACACCAGGGCTTGATCATGGTGTTCGATGAGGACAACGGCGCCCCGCTTGCGGTGATGGACGGCACGTACATCACCGCAATCAGGACCGGCGGCACTGCAGCGGTGGCTGCGCGCGCGCTTGCTCGCCACGATGCTTCGGTGCTGGCGATCCTCGGCGCCGGCGTGCAGGGCGGCTCCCACCTGGAGACCTTTCCGAGGGTCCGCGATTTCAAGGAGATACGCGTCGCCTCACGTGACCCAGACCATGCGAAGGCGCTCGCTGCGCATCATCCCAGCGCGCGCGTGGCGGAGAGTTTCGAGGCGGCGGTGCGAGGCGCCGACGTCGTCGCGTGCTGTACCGACGCGCGCGAGCCGATTCTGAGGCGCGAGTGGCTCAAGCCCGGCGCTCACGTCAGCTCGGTCGGCGGGACGTGGGGACCAGAGCTGGACGCGGAGACGATCGCCGCGGGCCGTGTCTTCGTGGAGTGGCGCGGCGCCGCGACCAATCCGCCGCCGGCGGGCGCGGCTGAGCTGCAAAGCCTCGACGCGAGCACCCTGACCGAGGTGGGCGAGGTCCTGGCCGGCACCAGACCCGGTCGCATCTCGCCCGACGAGATCACCATCTACAAGTCGACCGGGCTCGCCGTCGAAGACGCCGCCACCGCGCGGCTTGTGTACGACACCGCGAAGGCGGAAGGCGCCGGCGTCTTCCTGCAGCTCTAGATTTCGATCAGTCGCGACGGAACGGCGTTGACGATCCGCGTTCCCTCGAGCTGCATCTCGGGCTGCGCCCGCCCGTAGGGGTGAACGTGCCCGTGGACCACCAGGAGCGGATGGAACTCTTTGATCATGCGGTTGAAGGCCTTGAACCCCTCATGGGCCGAGTCCTTCGCCTCGGTGACTCCGAACGGCGGGGCATGCGTGACCAGAACGTCGAGCTTGCGGCCCTTGCGAACGCGCTTGAGGCGAATCCACAGCTCGAGGCTGATCGCGCGCCGCTGCATCTGCGCCTGTGAGTACTGGTTGGGACCGTCCTTGTAGCGAAGGCTGCCGCCGAGACCCGCTATGCGCAGCCCCTTGACCTCGAGCACGCGCCCGTCCACGTTGTCGCACCCCGGCGGACCAGGCACCGGCACCTCCGGCTGCAGAGCGACCCAGGTGGTGTCGGCGGGCTTCACGTTCGGGTCATGGTTGCCCGGCACGTACAGCAGGGGAACGTCGGTCCGGCTGACCAGATATTCGAGGTAGTCGAACGGGAGGTCTCCGCACGACACGACGAGGTCCGGCGCCAGCGTCGGGAGCCTATCCCCATACAGCGATTCGTCGACCTCGTCGGCGACCGCGAGGATGCGGGTCAGGCGAGGACCTCTTTTCTGGCGGACAGCCGCTCGATCTCGGCACGGCGCGCCTCGTCAAACCCGTCGCGCAAGCCGGCCTTCAGGATGCGAGCGATCTCTGGCGCCGAATGCAGCCTTGGGAGATAGACGAAGTCGGCGCCCAGCTCGTAGAACTGCAGGGCCTGGGGTATGTGCTCTGTCGTCAGCATGACCTTCGCTTTGGGGCAGGTCGCCCGAATGTTGCGCATCATCCTGAGGTTGTTGGTGCCACGCAGAATGTCGTCGGTGATCGTCGAAACGACCACCTCCGCATCCTGGATCCCAACGTGCCGCAGCGTGTCGCCGTGAGCGACATCTCCGTATACGCAGCTGATGCCTCGCTGGCGCAGCTCGCGCATCACAGTCGGGTTGAAGTCGACGACCAGGATCTTGTTGAGGAACTCCTTGGCCTCCGCCGGGTCACCATCGTGCTCGAACTCGTGAAGGATGGAGCTCGCGTCACGGAAGAACCCAAGGAACACAAACGTCTCGGGTCGTGATTCCGACTGCTCCTGCGCGTTGTCCGCGGAGTCGAGATCCTTGATCCCGAGCGCCCTGAGAATCCGGCCGAGAAGCCGCTGAACGTGGTGGCTCGAGTTGATCATGTAGGTCGAGGCGACCGACGTCACAGCGAACGTGATGATCACGATGGTCAGCACGTCGGCCCCGATCTGTGGAGTCTGGCGGGCGAGACCAAGCGAGGCGATCACGATCGAAAACTCGCTTACCTGTGCGAGGTTGATCGCCGGCAGAAGGCTGGTTCTGAGGCCGAGGCGAAGCGCGTAAAGGATCGGGACGACGCAGAGCCTGCTGACAATCACAAACGCGGACGCGGCGAGCGCGATGAGCACGACGTGAGCGCTCGGCAGGGGGATCTGCATGCCCAGCGCGACGAAGAACAGCGTGACGAAGAAGTCCCTGATGCTGACCGCCTTGGCCATCACATCCAGGTTGTAGGGGAAGGTCGAAAGGCTGATCCCGGCGATCAGCGCGCCCATCTCTTTGGAAAGTCCGATGTAGCTGGCCACCCCCGCGAGGAAGAAGCACCACGCCAGCGCGCTGACCAGCACGAGCTCTGGAACCTTCGCCACGGCACGAAACAGGTAGGGCAGGACGTATTTCGACAACGCAAGCCCGCCGACGACAAGCAGCGCCCCCTTCCAGAGCGAGAAGGCGAGCGGCAGCAGGTTGGGGCTCTCGATGTTCGGCTGCACGGCGATCATGGCCACCGCCCACAGGTCCTGGATGACGAGGACGCCGAGCGTGATGCGACCGGGGAGCGTGTCGAGCTCGAACTTGTCGTAGAGCAGCTTGACCACGACCAGCGTGCTGGACAGGCTCATGCACGCCGCCAGGTAGATCAGCGCGTAGTTGCCCTGCGTCACGCGCTCGCCGAGCAGGTAGAAGAAGCCGAGTCCCAGGGCGAAGCAGATCGGGACCTGAAGCGCGCCTGTGAGCAGCACCGCCGGCCCGGCGGAGGCAAGTTTCTTGAGGTCGATCTCCAGCCCGATGATGAAGAGAAGAAGAATGAGGCCGATCTCCGCGACGGTCGCGATGCTCTCCTGGTCGTGCACGAGGTTGAGGCCGAGCGGCTTGTTCGGCCCGATGAGGACGCCGGTCACAAGGTAGGCGAGGATCAACGGCTGGCGAAGCCGCCATCCGATCAGCGCGAGGAGAGCCGCCGCGCCGACGCAGATCCCGATGCTGGAAAGAAGGTCGGGCGGTGCGTTCACCGGGCCACCCCCTTGGCGTCGAGATTGTCCCATCGCCCCCTGAACATCGGCGCCTCGGAAGGGTCGCCGAGGATCAAAAAGCGCCGATGGTGGAGGCCCTCGATCAGCTCGGATGCCAGCTGCTCGAGCTGCAGGGATGCGTCCTGGCCCTTATCCGGGCTGCTGAAGAGGCGCCCGATACCGCGAGACCTCGTGTTCTGCCCGATGCGTGGACCTTTCGCGCCCGGGCAAAAGATCGAGACCAAGACGCCGGTGGCCTCAAGCTGGCGAGCCAAACCCTCGGTGAAGGCGGCCACAGCAGCATCGCCAGTGTCGTAAGGCAGAGTCGTCGGGTCGCTGGCCACCAATCCGCCGTACGACACCACGTTCACGATGTGACCAGACCCCCTCGCCGTCATGTGCGGCAGAAATGCCGTCGACGTGCGCACGGTGCCGACGAGATTCGTCTCCAGCATCCAGCTCCAGTCATCGCCGGAGATCTTGTCCATCTTGCCCTGGAGGAGCACGCCCGCTGCGTTGACCACCACATCTACCCGGCCCATGGACTTCACTGCATCCCGGGCCAACGAGCGCACGGACGCGTCGCTCCGCACGTCGGTGGCGAGAGCGATCGCCCCCTCGGCCGTGCCAAGCTTCAGCACTTCTTCCACGGTCCGCTCCATACGCGGCACGTCGAAATCGGCGACCACGATGTTGGCGCCCTGGCGGGCGAGCGCCTTCGCGACGGCGCGCCCGATCCCGCTGCCACCCCCCACGACGACGGCCACGCGCTGCGAAAAGCTCCCATGAGCACGGGGACCGGCTTCAGGATTCGTGGACACCGCGACGGATTATCGCTGGGCTACGCTCGCTTGAATCGAAGCGCGGTGTAGTTGTCGTCGATCGCCACGAATGCCACCGGCTTGTAACCGGTCACCGACGTGATCTCGCCGAGGACGTCGCGCTGGGTCCACCACGGCGTGGCAGGCAGGTCCGTCACGACACGGGTTTGCCCGCCTTTTGGATACGTGACCCAGAGCAGCCCGTTCGGCTTGACGGCTCGAATCGCAGGCGGGCCCAGGCGGCGAAGCTCCTCGACGCTGTTCACGAAGAGCTGCACGACGTCATACGTCTGCGATGGCTGGACCTCGCTGCTGATGTCTGCCGGGCCGGGGCTCAAGCGCGCCAGGTAACCTGCCGGTGCATTCAAGATCGCGACCCTTTGGCCGGCCGCGAGCCTAAGCTTCTTCGCCGTGGGGCTGAATCCCAGCTTGTCTGGGCCTAAGCTCGGAAGCGAGCGCTGGCTGTCGAGATGGCCCATGCTGCCGCCAGCTTATATAGATCAATGAAGGAAGTCTCGCGGGCGGCCCGGTTCGGCATCTTGCTGCTGGTCGCCGCTGTGGCAGCTTGTTCGGGGGGAGCCCCGGCAACGTTCACGCTCAACAGCGCGTCGGTCGACTCCCTTCATGCATGCCCGGTGAGTGCAAAGGACGCCTCTTACGCGCTTCACGCCACGATCGACGTGCGCAATGGAACCTCGAGCATCGTGACGATCAAGTCGGTGACGGCCCAGATGACGCTTACGGCGATCAAAGGCAGCTGGCTCCAGAAGGTCGGAGACACGTACGAAGCCTTCGCATGGAACTTCTCGCCCGACGCGGTGGCCGCCGGCCGCTCGTCGTCCCTGAAAATCGAGATCCCGAGCGCGTGCACAAGCGGCAGGACGCCAAGCGTCGAATCCAGCTCCGGCGAGTACTCGGTCGAGTTGACGGTCGTCACGTCGTCCGGCACCTACAAGATCGCGAGCAAGAACCGGCACCGTATCCTGGCTGGCTAAGTCCTCAGGAGCCGGCTAAGTTCTCAGGATCGTCATCGCGTGGTTGGCGGCCGCCATCCAGGCAGGGTCGCGCAGCCACGTCTCGACGCCCCACAAGAGAACGACCTGCACCGGTTCCTGGCGGTAGTCGACCGCGCTCGCGACCAGATTTGCCGGCTCGAACCCTGCTCTCCCACTCCACGGCTGCGCCTGCACCTCGGTGAGCCAGAGATCTTTGCCCTGAGCCCTGGCCCGATCGGCCCACAAGCCGACGGCCTGCTGCTTCCAGACGCTGCGCAGGTCGGGGCTCGTGAAGCGGTACGGAGTTGAGGGCTGATCGATGTAAAGGTCGAGCCCCAGCGCGTCGCCCATTGCGAGGGCCTGCTCTGGATGGCCGCTGGGATATGCACCGAGGCCGGCCAGCACCAGCGGTGCGTAGATCTGGAGCAGGTCGATGTACACGTTCCAGCCGTCGAAGGTCGTAACGCCGACCTTGTGCGCCGGGTCGAGCTCGTGGACCTCGGCCACCTCCCACGACAGCTGCGTCAGCGTGATCTGGTCCGCGCCCGTGACCTCGTTGACGATGTTGTCGAGCGGCTCGTTCTCGACTTGCCACGCGTAAAGAAGTGGTGATGATCGATAGCGCAGCACGCTCTCGTCGAAGTAGGTCCTGTAAGGAGAGCCGGCCTGAACGTCGTTCAAGTGAGGCTGCTCCCGCGGATCAGCCCAGGCCGGTTGATGCAGCTCCGGATACAGGAAGTTGCGAGCGCCGAGGGTGAGTACGACCCGCGTCGGTCGGTCGGCGAAAGTGTTGTGCGCATCGACAATCTCGAGCAGCTCGTCGACGGACGAGAAGTCAAGGCTGTTGGGAGTTGGTTGTACCAACTCCCAGTAGACCGGCAGCCGAACCAGGTCGGGCTCGGTCGCGGCGAGAAGGTTGGCCAGCTCTGCAGCCCCCTCGTTGTCGGCCGACGAGACGATCCCCGGGCTGTAGCTGAACCCAACCAGGGGTGCAGGGGGCTCCTCTTTAGGCCACGTCTCACTGCCTAGCAGCAGTGCCGCGGCCAGGAGGCATAAAAGAGCCTTCAACGCTGGGGTAACGCGCAAGTCCGCCCGGCTATTTCACCACGCGTTCCTGTGACGGGGATGTGAGATTGCTCAGGCGTTCCTGGGGAGAGGCGTAGGGGTGCACCGACCGCGAATATGCCACGCCCGTTGATCATCGCCGCCGGCTTCGTGCTGGCGGGTCTCTTTGGCCTGGGAGCCTACTTCCTGCCCGTCGTCCAGACCGCCAGCACGAGCGTCGGTACCGGGGCGCTCGCGAACCTCGATCCCAAGCCTGCCTCGACGGCGCCCTTCACCGTGCTGCTCCTGGGCTCTGACGACGACTCCAAGTTTCCGCCCGACCGCCTCAACACCCAGTCGATGATCCTGGTCAGGGTCGATCCCGCATCCCGCCAGGCGACGATGCTGTCGATACCTCGCGACCTGTGGGTTCAGATCCCGAACCATGGCTCCGGAAAGATCAGCTGGGCCTTCCAGCTGGGTGGGCCTCAGGCCGCAATCGCCGTGGTGGAGAGCAACTTCAAAGTCCACGTCGACGACTACGCGTGGATCGGGTTGAACGGGCTGGTGAAGCTGATCGACCAGCTCGGCGGCGTCAACGTCACCGTGACCAACCCCGTGATGGACGACTTTTATCCGTCAGACCTCGCTGCTGATGGCGATCCATACAGCTACCACCGGGTCGCTGTGCTTCCCGGTGCGGCCCACCTGGATGGGGTCAACGCGCTGCAGTACGTGCGCTCGCGGCATGGAGACCTCCGCGGCGATTTCGCCCGCTCCGAACGCCAGCAGCAAGTCCTGCTTGCGATCAAGGCCGGGGCATCGCATCTCAACGTCGCCGACCTGCCCGCGCTGGCCAGGGCTTTCAACGGTGAGATCAGAACGAGCATGGGGCTGACGCGAATCCGTCAGCTCTTGTCGATGGCGGGCGAGTTCGACGGATCAGGCATCCGCAGCATCGTGTTGGTGCCGCCCTACACGTCAGAAGGGTCGATCGGCGGCCAGGCGGTCGTGCTCCCCGACTGGGGCGCCATCCTGCCGATGGTTCAGCAGAGCTTTCCGTGAGCGCGCTTTCCATGAGGCACGCGCCTTCGGTCAGGAGTGCGCTGGTGTCGGGGGTGCTGGTGCTGGCGATGTTGGCGTTCGGGGTCGGCGTCTATCACGCGGCCGGCTACCTGAAAGCCGGACGGCCCCACGTGCAGCGGCCGACGCAGACGGCCGGACCCTCGCTGCCAGGCACGATCTATGTGGTCCAGGCAGGCGCCATCTACAAGCTTCAACGCGGCGGATTCACCCAGATCACGCCCGACAACGGTTGGATGCAGCCGGCGGCGGACCCGTCTGGAAACCGGCTCGTTGCTGTGAGCCGTGAGGGCAACGCCTCCGAGCTGTATCTCCTGGACCGCAACGGCCGGATCGAGGCCCAGCTGACACACAACGAGTCGTCCTCCGTCGAGTCGAACCACTGGGCCTTTTTTCCGCGGTTCAGCGCTGACCGCTCGCAGCTGTTTTACGACTACGACCCGAAGGATCCATACAACGTGTATCGGGTGGACCTCTCGATCTTCGCAAGCCCGGTGGATCCCAACTCAAAGGCCGCGCAGCGATGGACGTTTCCCAACGAGTACACCGGCGGTGACGTGAGCCCGCTGCCCACGCGAAGCGGCGGGCTGATCTTCACCCGCTTCTCGATCGACGAGGAATCGAAGGTCCATTCGCAGCTCTGGTTTCAGGCTCGCCCGGGAGTCGCCGGCGTGGCGCTCACCGATCCGGGAGCCGGCTGCCTCCAGCCTGCCATGTCCGCAGACGAGCGCATGCTGGCGATGGTCTGCACACACGGCGAGCCACTGGCTGCGGAGATCGCCGTCGCGAGCTTTTATCCGGCCACGCACACGCTCGGTCCATCAGCAGTCCTGGCCAAAGGCCGGCAGCTCGCGTCGCCGGCCTTTTCGCCGGATGGCACGACACTGGCATACCTGGCTCCAGCCAGCCCGGGCGGCGGCTTCCAGCTCTGGACGGTGCCCACCGCCCTGTCAAGCGCCCCGACGCCGAAGCAGATCACCTACGAGCTCGACCTCGACGCCTCGTCCGCCCCGGTTTGGGTCGCGTAACAAACCGTTCATCCGTGGAACTTGAGAACCGTCCAACCGTATGAGTTGAATTCCGGATGTTTGTGCGTTTTCAGGACAGGGAGAGAGCATGAGGTTCAAAAACAGGTCCGATGCACCCGACCTTCACACCCAGCTCGAGTCGCTGCTCGACCAGGTGTGGCAGTCCGAATCCGACTGGCGGCTGTGGGATCGCGTCGACGCCGCGGTCATGTTGGAGACGCTTCGCGAGCGGCGGGCCGCCGCGCGCGACACCCAGCAACCAAGGTGAACCGCCGAACCCCTCGGCTGATGGGCGCTGGGGGGGTCGGTCGCACGGCCTTTGTCCTCTCCGGGGGCGGGAGCCTCGGCGCGGTGCAGGTCGGCATGCTGCAGGCCCTGACCGAAGCAGGCATCTGCCCTGATCTCTTGATCGGCGCCTCGGTGGGGGCCGTTAATGCCGCCTTCATCGCCGCCCACCCGTGCCACGAAGGTGCTGTGCGCCTGGGCGAGATCTGGCGTGGGCTGCGCCGCCAGGACATCTTTCCCCTGAGCCCGTGGTCGGGCGCCCGCGGCTTGCTCGGACGCACCAACCATTTGATCTCAAACGCCAGCCTGAGAGGGGTTCTGGAAAGGCACCTGCCGTACGAGCGCCTGGAGGAGGCGGAGGTGCCTGTCCACGTCATCACGACCGAGCTGAAGACCGGGCGAGCCGTGCAGATGTCGAGCGGGCCGGCCGTGCCTGCCCTGCTGGCCAGCACCGCGATCCC
>DASQAU010000275.1:0-1697 GCA_035635595.1 Candidatus Eiseniibacteriota bacterium | reverse complement strand
CGCCGAGCATCTTCTCGTCGGCGCCGTAGAGATACGCCCGGCTCTCCCCCGCCTTGTGCAGCTGCTCCACCCGCGATCCCGCTCTTGCTCGAAGGTCGCGGATGGTTCCGAACTGGATCGACCTGGTCGGGCAGGCTTTCGAGCAGGCGGGCTCCAGCCCGCCTTGCAGCCGGTCGTAACAGAGCGTGCACTTCTGCGCGGTGTGCGAGACCGGGTTGATGTCGATCACGCCGAACGGACAGGCCGAGATGCAGTCGCGGCATCCATTGCAAGCGTCCGACTGGATGACGACGGTGTCGAACTCGGTCCGGATGATCGCGCCCGTCGGGCAGACTTCGAGGCAGCCGGCCTGGACGCAGTGCTTGCACACGTCGCTCATCATCAGCCATCGCCCGTCCTTCCGGTCCTGGGCGAACTGCTCGACGAACTTGACGTGGCGCCAATGGATGCCATCCAGCGCGCGGGTGTTGTCGTAGCTGTCCCCGCTCAGCGTGTTCGCGCCGCCGTTGGTGCTCGGCAGCTGGTTCCATTCCTTGCAGGCGACCTCACAGGCCTTGCAGCCGATGCAGACCGTAGTGTCCGTGTAGAAGCCCATCGGTTCAGGCATACGGAGCCCCGCTCAGCTTCTCGATGTTGCAGACGAACGCCTTGCCTTCGTGAATCGTCACGTTGGGATCGCCCACCAGCGCCGTCAGCTCGTTGACGATATCTCCGGTCACGACCCCTTCATAACCCCAGTGCCACGGCATGCCGACATGATGGATGGTGCGGCCGTCGATCTGCAGCGGACGAAGGCGGCGTGTGACGAGGGCTTTCGCTCGAACCTGCCCTCGTGGGCTGGTGACGCGCACCCAGTCGAGATTCTGGATTCCTTTTTCCTGCGCAAGCTCAGGACTGATCTCCACGAACAGCTCGGGCTGCAGCTCCGCCAGCCACGGGAGCCAACGGCTCATCGCCCCTGCCAGGTAGTGCTCCGTGAGCCGGTAGGTCGTCATCACGTGCGGGAATTTCGGATCGCCGACGGTCGCCAGCGGGTTGCCGCTCGTCTTCCAGTACTTGAGGACGGGGCTGGATTGCTGCTTGTACATGGGATTGTGCACCGGCGACTCGGCCGGCTCGTACTGTGTCGGAAGAGGTCCGTCCACCAGGCCGGTCGGAACGTACAGCCAGCCGAGCCCGTCGGGCTTGTTGATGAACGGATCAGTCCCCGAGAGGGCGTCGAGGCCGATGGCTCCCGGCGTTGCCTTTGCGGTCGGCGCTTTGGTGACGGCGAAATCCGGTACGTCGTAGCCGGTCCACTTCGCTCCGTCCCACCACACCCACTTCTTTCGCTCGCTCCACGGCTTCCCGGATGGGTCTGCCGAAGCCCGGTTGTACATCAGTCGCCGGTTGGCGGGCCAGGCAAAGCCCCATTTCAAGTGCGCGCCAGGCTGACCGGGAGGATCGGGTTCCTTGCTAGCCGCAAGGTTCTTGTCGGGAGCCGGATAGACACCCGAATAGATCCACGACGCGCACGTGGTCGAGCCATCATCCGCCAGCGCGGCAAAGCCCGGCAAGTGCTTGCCGGGGTCGGCGCTGTAATAGCCGTTCATTTCCTTGAGGAGCTTCAGCGCGTCGGCCTCTCCGATCTCCCGCTCCTTCGGATCATGGTGCTCGTAGTCGAAGGTCAGGTTCTTGAACCCCTGATCGCGAGGAGC
>DASQAU010000274.1:0-11592 GCA_035635595.1 Candidatus Eiseniibacteriota bacterium | reverse complement strand
GCCATGGAAGCGGCGGGCGCCACCGGCATCATCGTGGCCTGGGACCCCAGGCTCATCGACCTCCTGCGCAGCGCGGGCGAGCCGGACGATCGCACCGACCTCCTGATCGCCACCGGCTGAGCCGGAACTTGACACCCCATCCGGGGTGAGCTAGCGTCAGCATGCGTCCCGCCCGCTGCACAGAAGGGGGGTCAGCGACTGCCTCAGGTCACTCGTCGTGAGGTTCTGAAGTTCGGCATTGCCGGGGCCGGCGCCCTGGTCGCGTCGGGCCTCGGCTTCGAGGCTGCCGTCGCCGAATCGACCAAGGTCAAGCAAGCGCTCAGGATTGCGGGCGCCAAAGAGCTGCACTCGATCTGCCCTTACTGCGCGGTGGGCTGCTCACTGGTCGCCTACACCCGCCAGAAAAGCGATGGCAGCGTCCAGCTCCTTCAAATCGAAGGCGACCCTGACAGCCCCGTCAACGAAGGCCGCCTGTGCCCCAAGGGCGCGACCGCGATGCAGCTTGCCACCTCGCCGCGCCGCGTCGAATCGCCGCAGTACCGCGCCGCCGGCGCGAACGGCTGGAAGAGCGTCTCGTGGGACTTTGCCCTGGGGAAGATCGCGCAGAACATCAAGGCTTCGCGCGACGCCACCTTCGTCGCGAAGGACGGAAACGGCAACATCGTCAACCGCACCGAAGGCATCGCCTTCGCGGGAGGCGCCGCATTCAGCTCAGAGGAAGGCTACTTCGCCACCAAGCTGATGCGTAGTCTGGGACTGGTACATCTAGAGCAACAGGCCAGGGTTTGACACGGCCCCACGGTGGTCAGTTTGGCCGCCACATTCGGAAGGGGAGCGATGACAAACCACTGGCGCGACATCAAGAACGCTGACCTCATCCTGATCAACGGAGCCAACCCCGCCGAGGCGCACCCGGTGGGCTTTCAGTGGTTCATGCGGGCCAAGCTCGATCGGGGAGCCAAGATGATCCACGCGGATCCCCGCTTCACACGCACCTCGGCTGTCGCCGACATGTACCTGCGGATTCGTACCGGCACCGACGTGGCGTACTTCGGTGGTCTGATCAACCACGTCCTTCAGAACAACCTCTTCCATGACGAGTACGTGCGCAACTACACGAACGCCTCCTTCATTGTCAAGCAGGGGTTCGGCTTCAAGGACGGGCTGTTTTCGGGGTACAGCTCCGACAAGCGCACGTACGACATCAGCAGCTGGAGCTATGAGGTCGGCGGCGATGGGTTCGCCAGGCGCGACAAGACGCTCCAGGACGCGCGGTCGGTCTTCCAGCTGATGAAGACGCACTACTCGCGCTACACGCCCGAAGTGGTGTCGAGCATCACCGGCATTCCCGTCGACGAGTTCAAGACAGTGGCGGACCTGGTGGGCCAGATGGGCAAGCCGGACAAGGTGATGACGATCGTCTACGCGGTCGGCCTCACCCACCACACGACAGGTGGACAGCTGATCCGGTCTGGCGCGGTGCTCCAGCTGCTGCTCGGCAACATGGGACGGCCGGGGGGCGGCATGAATGCCGAGCGCGGCCATGCCAACATCCAGGGCAACACCGACCACGCCATCTCGTGGGAGATCCTGCCCGGATACTTGCGGATCCCGGCGCCCGGCCAGAAAAACCTCGACGACTACGTGGCCCAGAGCGCGGCCAAGAAGTCAGACCCCAACTCCTGGAACTTCTTCGGTCTCAACTACAAGAAGTTCATGGTCAGCATGCTCAAAGGATGGTATGGGTCCGCCGCGACCAAGAGCAACGAGTTCGCGTTCGACTACGTGCCCAAGCCCGGCCAGAACTCATCGTGGATGTCGATCTACGACCAGGCTCTCAAGGGCAAGATGGAAGGCGTTCTCCTGTCCGGCATGACCGCCTCAAGCATCGGTCCGGACACCAACCAGGTGCAGCAGGCGCTGGCGAATCTCAAGTGGCTGGTCGTGATGGACCCCTTGCCGACGACCAGCTCCGAGTTCTGGCACGCTCCCGGCGTCGACCCCACTCAGGTCAAGACCGAAGTCTTCATGCTCCCGACCACGCACTGGATCGAGAAGGACGGCTCCTTCACCAACAGTGGACGGTGGGCTCAGTGGAAGGACCAGGTCATTCCGCCGGAGGGCCAGGCTCGACACGATCACTGGATCCTGGCCGACCTCTTCAACCGGGTGAAGGACATGTACAAGCAGCAGGGCGGCAAGTTCGCCGACCCGATCATGGCTCTGACATTCGATTACAAGGACCCGGTCAAGCCAGAGCTGGACGAGATCGCCAAGGAGATCAATGGCAAGGATCTGTCCACCGGCAAGCAGATGACATCCTTCGCCAACCTCAAGGACGACGGCACGACGACGACCGGCGACTGGATCTACACAGGCTCTTATCTGGACTCGGGCAACCTGATGAAGCGGCGCGCCGGTGTCCAGGACGCAAAGACGAACGACCCCACCGGCTTGGGCTTCTACCCCAACTGGGCGTGGAGCTGGCCCCTGAACCGTCGCGTGCTGTACAACCGCGCCTCCGCCGATGCCGACGGCAAGCCGTGGGATCCGAAACGCGCAGGCATCACCTGGGACGGGACAAAGTGGGTCGGCGACGTGCCCGACTACCCCGCCACGATGAATCCAAAAGATCCGGCAGCGTACCTGCCTTTCATCATGAACGGCGAAGGGGTCGGCCGGCTGTTCAGCAACAGCATGATCGACGGCCCGTTCCCCGAGCACTACGAGCCGGTCGAGTCACCGGTGGCAAACCCGCTGCATGCAAGCAATTCCGCATCGCCGGTCGCCTTCCTTTATGACCAGGCCTCCGGGCGCGCCAACCGGTTCGGCACACCGCAGGAGTTCCCCTATATCGCCACCAGCTACCGCCTGACGGAGCACGAGCACTACGTCACGCAGCACGTCCCGCACCTGGTTCAGCTGCAGCCGGAGCCCTTCGTCGAGATTCCCTGGGAGCTCGCTCAATCCAAGGGCATCAAAACTGGCGACAAGGTTCGCGTCTCATCGAAGCGAGGCAAGATCGAGGTGCTGGCTGTGGCGACCAAACGCCTGGGTCCGATGACCGTCGCGGGGCAGAAGGTGTTCCAGATCGGAATCCCGATCCATTGGGGCTACGTCGGCATCCCCGCCGATGCCGATCCGAACCACGGCCGGTACTGGATGGCCAACTTGCTGACCCCATTTGTCGGCGATGCGAACTCGCGCACGCCCGAGTTCAAAGCCTTTCTGGTCAACCTGGAGAAGATGTGATGGCGCAGGCAGCCGTCGCCGCCGGGCCGTTTGCCGATCGGCGAAGCCGAGCCGCCGAGCTGCGAGGCCGGCACGCATTCGCCCGCGAGCTGCTGGACTTCTACGGCGCCCTCCTGGGAGCTCAGGAACAGGCATATCAGGAGGCGACCTCGGCGAGGCCTTCCGCCGGCGACCTGGTCGCATTTGTGGCCGAGATGGCGGTGCCGGCCGTGGTGGACGTCAGCGTGGCCGCGGGGCCTGCCAGCTTGCGCGCCGCCGTGGCAGCCCGCCTCGAGACCGCCGACCCTCGCGAGATCGTCGCTGCGTGGATCGGGGGTGAGGAGCAGGTCATGGTCGACCGGTTCCTGGCCCGCGCTTCCCTCGGCCCGGTGCTCGAAGCGTTGGGACCCGAAGCCGCAGCCTCCTGCATCGGGCTCCGCGATCAGCGGCACTGCCCGAGCTGTGGAGGACCTCCCCAGCTCAGCTACTTCGCCATCGCGGCTGAAGACCTCGCCGCGGGCGGTCGCTTTCTTCTCTGCGCGCGCTGCCTGAGCAGCTGGGGATATGCGCGCATGACATGTCCCGGCTGCGGCGAGAACTCGAGCTCGCTCCTGCCGATCTTCAGCGAGGAAGGGACGGCGTCCGGTGAGCGCGGGAGCGTCGTGCGCGGATTGCAGGGCCGGCTGGGCGACCAAGACGGGCCCGGGCACAAGGCTGTCTTCGCTCACATCCGGATCGAAGCGTGTGACACCTGCCGGCGCTACCTGCTCAACATCGACCTCGCAGCAGACCCGGCTGCCGTGACCGAGGTGGATGAGATGACCGCCCTCCCGCTCGACCTGTTTGCCAGGGAGCGGGGCTTCTCCAAGATCATTCCCAACCTGATGGGGTTTTAGATGGCAACTGCGATCAAGCCAGGCGAGGCGTACGGCTTCTTCACCGACACCAGCATCTGCATCGGCTGCAAAGCGTGCGAGGTGGCCTGCAAGGAGTGGAACCAGCTCGAGGGCAACGATCCGAAGTTTCTCGCCGACAGCTACGACAACACGGGCCAGCTCGACGACCAGAACTGGCGTCATGTGAAGTTCATCGACGACGTGCCCGCACAGACGGTCGATGCCGGCGACGGCAAGGCCTGGTTGATGATGTCCGACGTCTGCAAGCACTGCAAGCACGCGAGCTGCATGGAGGTCTGTCCGACAGGCGCGATCATCCGCACCGAGTTCGACACCGTGTTCATACAGCAGGACGTTTGCAACGGCTGTAGGAACTGCGTCGCGGCCTGTCCGTACAGCGTGATCGCGATCAATCAAAAGACGGGCACCGCCCACAAGTGCACGCTCTGCTACGACCGTCTCCAGGGCGGCATGCAACCCGCCTGCGCCAAGGCATGCCCCACGCAGTCCATCCAGTTCGGCCCGCTGGCCGAGCTCCAGCAGGCGGCCGACGTTCGGCTCGCGGCGCTCCACTCGCAGGGGCTCACCCAGGCTGAGCTGTACGGCCGCGACGACAAGGTTTATGGAGGGCTGAACGCCTTCTTCCTGCTCATGGACAAGCCTGAGAAATACGGGCTTCCTAACGCCGCCAATGCCGGGCTGCCCAGCCGCAATGACCTGGGCGGGTACCTCGGCGCGCTCGTCACCGGCGTGCTAGGTGTGGTCGCGGGCATAGTCGCCTTCAGGCGGAGGGGGGCGGCCTGATGCACCTCGACGCCGCGGAGCACTTCGTCCGCGCACCGGAGTGGACCTGGTACATCCTCTTCTACTTCTTCTTCGCCGGCCTGGCCGGCGGCTCGTACGTCCTGGCGACGCTTCTCCGTCTGGCGGGCGGTCCACGCGATGAACCCGCAGCACGGCTGGGTTTCTATATCAGCCTGCCTGCGACCTTGATCTGTCCGATCCTTCTCACCGCCGACCTCGGCGCGAGCTGGCTGAGGTTCTGGCACATGCTCGTGGACGTGACCCCCGGCGACGTCGGCCTGAACTTCAAATACTGGTCGCCGATGTCCGTCGGAGTGTGGGCGCTCCTGGTTTTCGGGTTCTTCGTCGCGGTCTCGGCGCTCGACACCTGGTTCAGGGATCGACGCGGTCGCCCGGCGGGGATTCTTGGCGCAAGCATCGGGCGCACGTTCACCATCGTGGGCTCGATCTTCGGGCTCTTCATCGCCTCATACACCGGCGTCCTCCTCAGCGTCAGCAACCAACCGGTCTGGAGCGACACCTGGGCCCTGGGCGGCCTGTTTCTCGCCTCCGGATTGAGCGGTGCGGCGGCAGCTATCACTCTGCTCGTCCGCTACCGTCCGGATGCGGCGTTCAGCCTCGAACGGCTGCGAGTGGCGGACGCTTACTTCTCCATCCTCGAGCTGGTTCTGCTCGTGGCGTTTTTCGCCACCGTGGCCGTGGCCGGCACCGCGGGACTGATCGTCCCGTGGCTGCCGCTTTGGATCATCGCGCTGATCGGGATCGGCGCGTCGATGATGGGCATCCGCCAACCGGCCAGAAGGGTCCAGGCGAGCGGCCAGTCCGCAGCCATGGCCCCGGTCGCGCTGGAGGCGACTGTTGTTTCGATCCTTGTGTTGGTCGCGGTTCTCGCGATGCGGGCAGCGGTGATCTTCAGTGCTCAATAACGGAGCGCCGCCAAGCACGGACCAGGTGCTGGCCGTGCTTGCGGCGATCCAGGACCCCGACCTCGGGCGTGACGTCGTGAGCCTGGGCATGATCAAAGACCTCGTCATCGGGGGCGACGGCCGCGTTGCGTTCACCTTCGAGCTGACCACGCCGGCCTGCCCGGTTCGGGACCGTTTCCAGACCATGGCGCACAAGCTGGTCAGCGACCTTCCGGGCGTCACCGCCGTCGACCTGAAGATGACAGCCAACGTGCGCTCCGCCTTCAACCGGCCGAACCCAAGCCAGGTCATTCCCGGAGTCAAGCAGGCGATCGCAGTCGCGTCGGGCAAGGGCGGGGTCGGCAAGTCGACGGTGGCGATCAACCTGGCCTGCGCGCTCGGCCTGAGCGGGGCCAGGGTCGGGCTGCTTGACGCCGACATCTACGGTCCATCGATACCCGGCATGTTGGGCGTCCAGGACACGCCGAAGGTGGTGGACCAGAAGTTGGTGCCGCTCGAAGCGTTCGGAGTCATGCTCATGTCGATCGGCTTTCTCGCGGGCGCCGACAAGGCGATGGTCTGGCGAGGACCGATGGTGTCGCGAGCTATCGAGCAGATGCTGACCGACGTCCGCTGGGGCGAGCTCGATTACCTCATCATCGATCTCCCACCCGGCACCGGCGACGCTTCTCTGACCCTGGCCCAGGCCGTCCCACTGGCCGGCGTCGCGATCGTGTGCACTCCGCAGGCCGCTGCGCTCAACATCGCGGTCAAGGCGCTGCAGATGTTTCGCGGGCTCAACGTGGCGTCGCTGGGCCTCGTGGAGAACATGAGCTGGTTCGTCTGCGGCCGCTGCAGCGAGCAGCACTTCATCTTCGACCACGGTGGTGCGGAGCGGGCCGCCCGTCGCCTGGGAGTGCCCTACCTTGGTGGCATACCGCTCGAGAAGACGATCCGTGAAGAGGCGGACGCGGGCGCCCCCGTTGTCGTCTCGCACCCCGAGACCGCCGGCGCCAAGGCATTTCGCGACGTCGCGTCAGCAGTCGCTGCACGCGTCTCCGTGCAGAGCTTTCGCCAGCTGCCGGTGATCAACGTCCGCTAGCCGCCCGGTGCACCTCTCTTAAGTGAATCAGCTTGCGGCTGCTGAACGCAGTTGTCGAGCGAGGTGGCAAAAGAGCAATTTGCCCGGGCGGCCTGGCGTTGCTATGCTCCCTGGAAACCGTCGGCTGCTTCAGTAGGTAAGGGGGTGTCGATGAGACGTTTCAGGTCCCGTTTCACGCTGGCCGGCATCGCGGCTTTGACGCTGGCACTGGTGCCAGGGACGCCGGCCCTGGCCGAACATGTTCATATCGAATGTCAGTACAGCCGGAGCCTCTGCGCAGAGGTAGAGGACCCTGGCGTTTTCGGCTACTACGTCGGCCACGACGAACCGTCAACCCTGTTCTATTCGAACCGCCCGGGCAGCGGTAATCGGATGCAGTATCTGCTGACGCTGCCGAGCGATCCGCAGGTGGCAGCCGGCGGGGTACCAACCGCAGGCCAGTCGTTCAACTTTGAGCTGCACCCAGCCTTCTGGTTCGGGATGGCCATGTGCGACACGCAGTCGTCTCCTCGCCCGCTGGGCGATCCGGCGAACCCGATCAACCCTGGCATCAGCTGCACCCCGGACAGCGACAGCAACATTCACGAGAACCCGGATCCAAACGCGCCCGACTCACTGGGCTCGCACCCCGGCACGGCCTTCATGGAGATGCAGTTTTACCCGCCGGGCTGGACACTCTGGCCCCCGGGCGTGAGCTGCAGCGCCACGCAATGGTGCGCAGCCCTCAACATCGACAGCCTCTCGATCGACTACTTTCACGGCGCGGACCAAAACACCAACTGCCAGCACCAGGTCGGCGTCGAGCCGGTCAACTTTGCCTTCATCACGTTGAGCGGCGTTCCCCACGCACCGCCCAGCCCGGTCAACTCGACTGCGGGCACGTTCACGCCCAACCCCGCGACGGATCTGTTCATGAACTCCGGCGACAAGATCACGCTGAACTTGCAAGACACCCCACACGGGCTCCGGATCGACGTCATAGACGCCACCACGGGCCAGCGTGGGTTCATGACCTCGAGTGCCGCAAACGGATTTGGCCAGGTCCTCTACGACCCGACCGGCTCCACGTGCAAGAACCTGCCCTACGACTTCCACCCGGAATACAGCACTTCCTCGGAGCTGACCAGGGTGCCGTGGGCGGCGCACTCCTACAACATCGCCTTCTCAGACGAGATCGGCCACTTCGACTTCTGCGGCCACGTCACCGCAAGTGGTGGCTGCAACGGAACTGAGGGCGCGGCCGGTGACCTGGAGGCGAGCGACAAGGACGACAACGCGTGCTTCGATGCATCCAGCTCCAGCCTCGTCAAGGTTTCAGGGTGTCTGGACACCAATTCTGGTTTTGACGGAGCCTCCTATCTGAACGTCTGGCCTGATGGCAGCCCTGACCACCCAACTCCGATTGTTTTCACGAGCCCCACGACTGGCGCCAACTTCAATCAGAACTTCAGCCGAATCGCATTTGAGGCTGACCTGCCCCGCATCGAAGCCCCCGACGTCAGCCCCTACAACCCGTGTAACCGCAACACGGGCGTTGGGTGCGTAAAACCGCCGTTGACCGATGACCACCAGCAGGTCGACTTCTACCCCTTCTTCAGCGCCGCCACAGGTTATGGCGCAACGTGCGCATGGGCTTTCGGGAATGACATCCCCGGGCACACGGCGAACGACTTCGGTGGTATCGCCCAGTACGGGCCGCTCCTGAGGCTGACCTACCCGTTGTTCGGAGGCCTGGGCGCGACCACAAGCCGCTTCAACGACTTCCGCCAGGTGCTCGACAACCCCTGCGTGAGGTAGTCATCTCGTAGAGGGCCGTGCAGCTTGGCACGGCCCTCTGCTCAGCCGGCTCATGCCCGGCCTCCGAACACCGAGCTCTCCAGGACGTAGAAAAGGGCGATTCCCGCGTAAAGCACCGCGCTAAGCTGCGGGCTCACCAAAGCGGCAATCGTTGCCACGAGATAGATGAACGGTCCTGGCAGGTAGCTGCGTGTGATGCCCTTCACCACGCGGGCGCTGGCGTTCTCGCGCAGCAGGCGCCCGCCCTGGGCCGCGTATTGCCACATCACGTTGAACATGATCGCCGTGGCCGTAAGTGTGATTCCGTATGAGAGCGCCGCCGCCTGGGCGCCCTCTGAGGTGATGTGCTCGGCCAGGAGGTGGGTCGGGAACGGGATGAACGCGATCAGCATCAGGAAGATGACGTTCACCAGCAGGAACAGGCGGTCGACCCTCGCGATCTGGGCGACGACCATGTGATGGTTGATCCAGATCACCCCGATCGTCACGAAGCTCACTGCGTAAGCCACGTAGCTGGGCCAGATGTGAAGCAGCCCCTGGTCCAGCGGCCCGGACGGCTCCACCACGTTGAGGATCAAGAGCGTCGCGGCGATCGCAAAGACGCCATCGCTGAAAGCCTCGAGCCGGTTCGGGGACATCGTTTCAGTCAGGCCGCTCGACGAGTTCGACGATGACACCCTCTGGAGCTTGAACGTAGAGGCAGATCGCGCCGTCAAACGCGCCGCCAGGCTCGTGGATCGTGAGCGGGCGGCGCGAGATGATGCTGATGCCTGCCGCGACCAGCCGCTCGCGCACGGCGGCCAGGTCATCGACGGTGAACGCGATGTGCATGACGGGCCAGTCGTAGAGCCGAAAAGCAACGCGAGCGCTCCGGGGCTGCCGGTATTCGATCAGCTCGACGACCCGTCCATCGCCAGAGTCGAGGTCGGCGATGTGGAGCTCGACGGATTCGAGTCCCAGCAGGGCCGCGGTCTCCGCATCGCTGTAGGTTCCCTCAGACAGGAGCCGCAGTCCGAGCAGATCCCGGTAGAACGCAAGGGTGCGATCGAAGTCGGAAGTGTTGATGCCGACATGGTCGATCCGGGAAACGGTCACGGGCTCACGCTCTCAAGACGCGGCGGTATGCGATCACGCGCGAAAACATCCTCGATCGTCTCCGCGCGCTTGACCAGCTCCGCTTGATCGCCGGTGACGAGCACCGTCGCCGGTCGAGGCAGGGCGTTGAAGTTGGTCGCATTGGCATCCTGGTAGGCGCCGGTGTCGATGAAGGCAAGGATGTCTCCGGCCCGCACCTCAGGGAGCTCCGCCCCCGGCACGATCACATCGAAGCCGCAGCTGATGCCCACCACGTCTGCGGTGAGTTTCACGGGATCGTTGGCGCGACCCGCGACGCAGGCGGTCCACCGGTTGCGCTCCAGGTTCACGTCCGGCAGAAAAGCCTCGGACGTATCGGTCTCAACCCATATGTAAGGAATGGGCTGCGCCTGGCGCTTGATGTTCGTCACGGAGCAAAGGTGGATCCCGGCGTTGCCGTACAGGCTGCGTCCCGGCTCGATCTCGAGTCGAATCGCGGTCGAGATCCCGGCTCGCCGGAGCTCCCTGCGCAGGGATCCCGTGATGGCCTTCGCGTACTCGGCGATGGAAGGCGCAGGCGGCGCCGTGCGCCGGCGCGGATCACTTCGTGCGAACGGGTCGCGCGGCAGGGCGAAGCCACCGCCAACGTCGATCTCGACCGGCTCCCACCCGCCGGTCGCCTCACGCAGCTGCGCGATCACGGCGACGAAGCGCTGCATCATGCGGCCCCACACCTTGAGGTTGGTCGTGTGCCGGCCCGCATGCATCATCACCCCGGTCAGCTCGATCCCGGGCGCATCGAGCAGCCGGCGGGCCGCCGCCGCCAGGCTCTCGGTGGGGATCCCCGGCTTGTACATCTGGGTAGCCGTGCGCAGCGGGACCCGGCTCGCGTAGAACTCCGAGCGGGCGGCGATGTCAAAGTCCGGCCTGACGCGCAGCCGCACGCGCGCCGTCCGGCCGGCGCTCTCTGCCGCGGCGATCACGAGCTCGACCTCGCGCTCTGAGTCCAGGGTGATTCGCGCCCCGGCGCCGACGGCGCGGAAGAGCAGCTCCGCGGTCTTCGAGCTGCCGTTGAACGAGATCAGGTCCGGAGGCACGCCGGTCAGCAGGGCGGCGTGGAGCTCGCCTGGTCCGAACGTGTCGCAGCCGGCGCCCTCCTGAGTCAGGATCCGGCGAAGCGCGAGCACGTAGTTCGCCTTGATCGAGGGCATCACGACGACGCGCCCGTCGGGCCAGCCGCGCTGGAACTCGGCCTGGAACGCCCTGACGTTCCGCCGGAGCTGGTCCTCCGAAATGACGTAGAGCGGGGTTCCAAACCGCTGGGCGAGGCCGGCCGCGCCGCAGCCCTCGATGAACAGCACGCCATCCCGGATCGAGAGGCAGTCGTCTATGACACCGGCGGCGATTGTGTTGCCCATCGACGCGCCATCATTGCAGCAGCGATGGCCTCAGCGCAGCGGGTCCGCCTTCCGCCGCCGTCGATCGATTGGCTGCTCGTCTTCCTACCAGTTTCGATAGTTGCCGACCTGTCCGGCCAGACGGTGGTCGTCTTTGTCACCTCCGCGCTCGCCATAGTCCCCCTGGCGGGCCTCATCGGCCGATCGACCGAGCAGCTTGCGGTCCGGCTCGGTCCTCGTCTCGGGGGATTGCTCAACGCGACCCTGGGCAACATCACCGAGCTGATCGTGGCTGTGCTGCTGATCAACGCCGGCAGCTTTGCCATCGTCAAGGCGTCGCTCATCGGATCGATCCTCGGGAACCTCCTGCTCGTGCTCGGCGTCTC
>DASQAU010000273.1:0-1950 GCA_035635595.1 Candidatus Eiseniibacteriota bacterium | reverse complement strand
AACAGCACTCGGTCGGTGTCTCCGGGCGCGACGGGCACGGATCGCGAACCGATTCTGACCAGGACAAAGTGCGTATGGCCGGCGACGAACGGGCCGGCGCCAAAAGTGGACATCACCATGCTGTGCTCGTGGATGCCGGTGGCGTAGTAGGTGCGCGTGCCCATCACAGTCCATGTCTCCATGTCCCCGCGTGTCAATGCGAGCACGCTGGGCGAGCCGGACGTCCCGCTGGTCTGATAGATGCGTTTGACCAGGTTGGGCTCCACGCAGAGGTTCGTGCCGAACGGGGGGTCCTCGTCGATCGCAGCCTTGAGCTCGTCCTTGGTCGTGAATGGAATCTTGGCCAGGTCGCCGAGGCCGACAAAAGAAGAGCCCAAGCCGGCCTCGCGAAACTTCTTCGCATAGAAAGGGGAGGCTTCTCTCAGACGCCGGAGCTGGCGCTCCCAGGCTCCGGAGGCCACACGAAAGACATCGTCGGCGGTCGCAGTTTCGATCTCCCGCTCCCAGATCCAGTCCCGATCGCACTCGTCACCTTTGAGCCGGTTGTGGGGAGCTTCCATCGTCGGGAGACATGATGCGCGCTGGAGAGGCGCGGATATAACCTTGCCGCCATGGCGGAGTTCCTCCCGACGACTGTGGTCGGGAGCTACCCACAGCCCGATTGGCTGGTGGACCGCGCGATGCTGGGCAGCCGGCTGCCGCCCAGGACCCGAGCGACCGAGATCTGGCGTGTCGCACCAGACGTCCTGGAACAGGCGCAGGACGATGCCACCGTTATCGCCATTCGAGACATGGAGCGCGCCGGCATCGACATCATCACCGACGGGGAGGTGCGGCGCGAGAGCTACTCGAATCGTTTTGCCACCGCGCTCGAAGGTATGGACCTCGACCACCCAGGGACCGCGCTCGACCGCACCGGCCATCCCAACCCGGTGCCGCGCGTGGTGGGGCCGATCCGGCGCACCCGGCCCGTCGAGGTGCGAGATGTGAAATTTCTGCGCGCCAACACCGACAGGCCCATCAAAGCCACCCTGCCCGGGCCGTTCACGATGTCGCAGCAGGCCCAGGACGACCACTACCACGACGAGGAGGCGCTGGCGATGGCGCTTGCGGAGGCGGTCAACGCCGAGGTGCGCGACCTCTTCGCGGCCGGAGCCGACGTCGTCCAGCTCGACGAACCTTACCTTCAGGCTCGCGCTGAGAAGGCGGCACGCTTTGCCCTGAAGGCGATCAACCGCGCGCTTGAAGGAATCACAGGCACGACGGCGCTGCACACCTGCTTTGGCTACGCTCACATCGTCCACTCACGACCGAACGGCTACCCATTCCTGGAGCAGCTCGCGGACGTCTCGGCCAGGCAGATCTCGCTCGAGTCGGCTCAGCAGAACGTCGACCTCTCCGTCTTGAAGGCGCTTGGCAACAAGAAGCTGATCGTCGGCGTCATCGACCTGTCGGACGAGAGCCCTGTTGAGGATGTCGACACGATCGTGGGCCGAATCAAGAACGCCCTGAATTACGTCGACGCGGACCGCCTGATCCTCGCTCCCGACTGCGGAATGAAGTACCTGCCGCGCGAGAAAGCCTTCGGAAAGCTGTCCGCCCTAGCGCGGGCGGCGGCGCAGGTCCGAGCGGAGGTTGCCGGCAGCCCGAGCCGGTGACTTCTCCATCCTGCCGGCCAGCGAGGCTAGCTCTTCGATCGCCTGCCGCGCCAGCTTGATCGCCCGGGCGTAGGCGGCCTTGCTCGGCGGCCGGGAACGTCCACTCAGAGATGCATCGATGAACCGCTTTGCCTCCTCCGACGGATCCTTAGCCAACGTCATCCTCCCTTCAACTCCGACCAGAACCGGTCGATGATCAATTCCGCGAACCACTCCGACCAGTATTTCTGCTTCAGCTTCTTTTTCGCCAGGTAGTTGCGGAACTCAGGAGTCACCTCGAGCTCCGCGATCA
>DASQAU010000272.1:0-4223 GCA_035635595.1 Candidatus Eiseniibacteriota bacterium | reverse complement strand
AGCGGCGATAGATCGTCTCGGGGGAGAGCCGGTAGAAGAACCGGCGCAGCTTCATGCCATCCGAACGCTCGAGGCGTGCAAGCCTGGCCTGCCCGCCCGCCTCTGTTTCGATCGCCACCATCTCGCCACCTCCGAGCTACGCAAAACTGCTAGACCCAACAAATAGCACGAACGGTCGTATAAGTCAAGTATAACCGACCGGTCGTGCTAATATGGGTCTCCAGAGAGATGGCAGTCCAGATCCCCACGACTGACAAGCGGCGGATCCGCGGCGACCGCACGCGGCAGGCGATCCTGAGCCGTGCGGGGCAGCTCGCGTCAGCCGAAGGGCTGGAAGAGGTTTCTCTCCAGCGGCTGGCCGGCGCCCTCGGCATCAGCAAGAGCGGCCTGTTCGCCCACTTCGGCTCCAAGGAGGAGCTGCAGCTGGCCACTGTTCAAGAGGCGGCTCGGGTTTTCGCGCTGGAGGTGCTGAAGCCGGGTCTCAGCGTGCCGACCGGCCTCGGCCGGCTCTGGGCCATGTGCAACGCACACCTCTCGTACCAGGAGCGGAAGGTCTTCGCCGGCGGCTGCTTCTTCGAAGCGGCCTCGGTCGAGTTCGACAGCCGGCCCGGCGCGGTGCGCGATGCGGTCGTGGAGAAGGTGCGCTACTGGTCGGGCAGCCTGGCCCGTGCCACCCGCGAAGCGCAGGCCGCCGGCCAGGTGAAACCGGACGTCGATCCCGAGCAGCTGGCGTGGGAGCTAGGGAGCCTGCTCAGTGCTGCGAACCGCAGCCATGTGATCGACGGCGGCGGCCAGGCCTTTGATCGCGCGCGGCGGGCCATCCGTGACAGGCTGCTGCGCGTGGCCACGAGCTCGGCGGCGCCGCTGCCCGAAAGCTGACCGGCGCGGCGGTGTGCCGGAGCCCGCTAGCCCTCGCGCCGACCGGCGTCTGGGTAGACAGGCTCGAGCTCTGGCGGAACCGCTATTCCCAGGTCATGGAGCCTTTCCAGGAGGCGGGGCCGGATGCCGCTCGGCGCGAACCGGCCGACGACGTGACCCTCAGCGTCGTAGCCGGTCCGCGTGAAGCGAAATATCTCCTGCATCGTGATCACTTCCTCTTCCATGCCGATGATCTCGCTGATCTGGACAACTTTTCGCGTGCCGTCACGCAAGCGCTCGACATGTACGACAACGTTCAGGGCGCTCGCGATCTGCGCTCGAATCGCGCGCACAGGAAGGTCGTAGCCGGCCATGAGCACGAGCGTTTCGATCCTGGCGAGAGCGTCGCGAGGTTTGTTGGCGTGGAGGGTGGTCATGGACCCGTCGTGGCCGGTGTTCATCGCCTGAAGCATGTCGAGCGCCTCCGGACCCCTCACTTCGCCGACGATGATGCGGTCCGGCCTCATGCGAAGCGATGTGACTACAAGATCGCGCATCGTGATCCCGTTGCTGGTTGACGACGAGGGGCGGGTCTCGAGGCGAGCCACATGGCGTTGCCGCAGCTGTAGCTCAGCAGCATCCTCGATCGTCACGATTCGCTCGCCGTCCGGAATGTAGCCGGACAAAACGTTGAGCAGGGTTGTCTTTCCGCTGCCGGAGCCGCCGCTGACCAGGACGTTCGCGCGAACCTCAACGCATGCCTTCAAGAAACCAAAAGCGGCCTGGCTGCAGCTGCCAAGGCGGATGAGGTCGGCCATGTCTAATGGACCGCGGACGAACTTGCGGATGGTGAGAAGGGGGCCGTCGACAGCCACCGGCGGGATCGCGACATGGACCCTTGAGCCATCGGCAAGCCGCGCGTCGCACAGAGGACTCTCTTCGTCCACCCGCCGGCCGACTGACTCAACGATCGCCCGAATGACCTGCAGCAAGGCGCCGTCGCTCTCAAAGCGAATCGGGGTCAGCAGGATCTTGCCTCCGACTTCGACGTACACATCTCGCGCCCCCATGACCATGATTTCGGAGACGTTCGGATCCGACAGCAAAGGTGCGATCGGCCCAAGCGCCTGGTATTGAGTCGTGAGGGCCAGAGCGGGGGCTGGGTCGTTCATTGCGTCAGGTGGACCGAGGGTGGCCATGTCATCAAGCTGGGGTCCCCAACGATCGACACGCTCCCGTTTCCGTTGATTGTCGCCGTCCACGCGATCACTCCGCCTGCGATGGTGGCCATGTAACCGCTGCTGCCTGTGATGGTGACGCTCGCGGCGGGGAGATAAAAAATGCCCAACATGCTGGTCACCCCATGGCCCGCGACCGAATTCGAACAGGTGTTGGGCGGCGGAGACTGCTCTGGACCTGGCTCATAGATGAGGATGCGCGCGAACTGGTGTCCGCTGTAAAGGTAGATGTCTCCACCACCACTCATGCTGATCGCGGACGAGCAGCAGCTGGTGATCGTGCCACACCCAGGCAAGAAGAACATGACAGCGCCTGGTGTGACATAACTGGAATTCACGGTGGCCGGACACGCCACCGGGGTCCCCGCGGAGGTCAGACACTGGTTCTCGTTGGCGCGATCGCCACGCGGGGGAGTGGCAGCAGCTGCGACGCGGTTGGGAAGCGGTGAGGGGCCGGCGGGAGGGCGCTCCTGGTCCGGCGGTGCAATCGTGAAGTCTGGAGCCCAGTTGTCGCCGTTGAAGTTGTGGCTCGAGCTGCCGAGGTCGCAGTTGTTGAACGGTGTCGGTGGCGACGCATTCCTGGCCAGGGTTGGCGCACAGCCGGTAACCCTCTGGTTGGTCATGTTGGTGTTGTTGCTGATCTGACCCAGGTAGCCGAACGCGCCTGCGCAAGATCCGCTGGAGACGTACACGTTGTAGTTCATGGCTCCGGGTAAATTGCTGACCCACACCTTCAGGAACTGGTTGGCGCCGATGTCGACCAGCCTGCACATGGAGGGCGCGCTCTCACGCAAGAAGCACGACGAAGAAGCAGGCCCGCTGCAGCTTGGCACGCCGTACGGCGCCCAGCGAACGGAGGTGACCTCGACCCCATACGCCGTGGCGGGGATGGCGGGATTGCCGGCACCGGAGCTGTTCGGGTAGGGCTGGAACGAGCCGCCGCAGTGGACGCCGTTGACGTCCCAGAACTGGTTGTTTGCTCGCACTGCGGTCACGACAGTGGTGCCGGTGGCAATCGTTCCGGTGACCGCCTGGCTGTTGACGGGGATTGAGGTCGCTCCCGACACGGCTCCAGCCAAGCTCACCGTGAAGGCTTGATCAGAGACCGTAACTGTTGACCCCCCGGGGATGGCGACGCTCAGTGCGCGCACCGGTATGGAGCTGATCGTTCCGCTCAGCGCCGCGTCGGTGGCCGTCAAGCTGGGCTCGTCAGGCGACCTCAGCTCGTTGCTGACTAAACCGCCGTTCATCGTCAGCCCGGCCTGCCACGTATAGGCGCCCCCCGCCAGGAAGTAGCAGGTATCACCACCGGTGAGGTGCGGGTCCGTGGAATACGTTCCGGGGAGCGCGACCGCCCCGTAGCGGTCCCATGACCGGGAGGTGGCGTCGAGCGGCGGCATGGCATACCCCGGATCAGGCAGGGCCCAGCCATTCGCCTGGCTTCCGGTCACCGTGAAGTTGCTGATGGAGGGCGGGTTCGGAGGGCAAATGTCCACCACATCTCCGTCTACGGCGGCGGTCGATCCCCCATTGGCGGTGATGGCGCCATTGGCCCAGACATCGCCGACGATGTTGGTGTTCGAGGTTCCTGTGATCCGAAGGGAGTAGCTCCCGCCGCCTCCACCGCAACCATCGGGGCTGAGGGTCTGGATGCTTGCCGCGGTCGTCGTTCTGACGCGAGCCACGGCAGTTGCCGCGGCGCCGACCGGGATGCTTGGACCCGCGCCGAGAACCTGCATGATCGTCACCGGGATCGAGTGCTGCGCTGTGACCGCAAAGCTCACGCCCGCGATTGACCTGTTGACAACCGAGATCGTGAGCACCGTGCCGGAAGGGTCGCCGAAGCTGCAGCTGGCCGATGTGGTTCCGTACCCCGAGCACGCCGGCGACATGTACAGGCGGCTGTTGTCGGCGTACAGCGATGTCGCCGCCTGCTCGGCCTGGCTGTAGTTGGTCGTATTCATGTAGTTGTAGGCAGCAGCCAGCGCGGCCGCGTCAACCGCCGCCTGCAGCGCCCGACGGTCGAGGTAGGCGCGCCCACCGTCAATCGCGAGGCCCAGGAATCCGAACAGCACCACGAGGATCAGGGCGACGATGACGATGGCCTGCCCGCTGTCAGAACGCAGT
>DASQAU010000271.1:0-26326 GCA_035635595.1 Candidatus Eiseniibacteriota bacterium | reverse complement strand
GGATCATCCATTACTCGTTCATCTCCGAGCGCGGCCTGACGCTGCACAGCCACGCCGCGGAGGCGCTCTACATGTTCCTCAACGCGAGGCTGTACCTGTACCACCAGGTGTACTTCCATCGGACCGTGCGCCGGATCGACCTGCAGCTGCGAGAGGTGTTTCGGCCGACCCTCGAGACAATGCTCGGCGGCAACCCGCTGACTCGGCTCGATCGATACCAGGTGCTCACCGAATGGTCATTGCTGTCCGAGGTCAGCCGCTGGGGCCTCGGCCAGGGCGATGCGCGGCAGCGCGAGCTGGGTGCGGCGTGGGCTGACGTCGTGGCCCGCAAGCTCAAATGGAAGCTGATCTACCAGGGCCACACTGACGCCAGGGACATTCCGAGCGGCGCGCTGAGCGTGACCAGAGAGCAGTTTGCGGAGCAGCTGCGGCAGCGCCTGCCGAAAAACCTGCGCGACATAGTTTTCGAGGTCGATGTCGCGGCGCAGGAGTCGCGTGCCTTCAACCCCATGACGGAGACGGCCGACATCCTTCTGTATGACCCTCTGGAGAACCGCTACCAGCAGAGCCGGGTGCTCGACCTCTTCAAGCGCCTACCTGTGCGCATGGCGCTGTTCAGGATCTTCGCCCACGACGAGACGCACCGCGCCGACCTGATCCACGCCGCCAACGAAGTGCTCGGACTTGCCTAGCTAAAAGTCGTCGTCTCCGCCGTAGTCGCCGCCGCCGAAGTCATCGCCGCCACCGAAGTCGTCACCGCCGCCGCCCATATCTTCGCCACCACCCATTTCGTCGAAGTCGCCGCCACCGTCGCCTGAGCTCACGGTCGCGAAGGTCGAAACGAGACGGTGCAGCGATGACTTGCCGCAGTGCGGACACGGCGGGTCGGGCGACGAAAATCTCGGAAGCAGAGATGTGGAGCGCTTGCCGCACGCCTCGCATCGGTACTCATAGATGGGCATCCCTACGATTATCCGCGTGTCCCGCATGATCGACGTCGATCGGATCCGCGCCGCCGCCGAGCGAGCGCGACCGCACGTGCTGAGGACGCCAATGGTTCCCGTCGAGGGCGCGCTGCTGAAGCTCGAGTGTCTCCAGCCGACGGGCAGCTTCAAGGTCCGCGGCTTCTTTGCCGCGGCGCTGGCGATGCCCGAGGAAAGGCTGCGGCGCGGGCTGATCACCGTGAGCGCGGGCAACGCCGCGCAGGCTTGCGCCTACGTCGCCAAGGACCTGGGCGTCCCGTGCCGAGTGGTCATGATCGATACGGCTCCGCCGCCCAAGGTCGAGGGCGTCAAGCGCTGGGGCGCGATTCCGATCCCCAAGCCGCGCGAAGAGGTGTTTCAGTGGATGGCAGCCGAAGGCTGGAACAAGGAGCCTGAGGCGTTCATCCATCCCTTCGCGGAGCCCGAGGTCATGGCGGGACACGGCGGCCTCGCCCTGGAGCTCCTCGAGGACGTGCCTGACCTCGCGCGGGTTCTCGTCCCCGTCGGAGGGGGCGGGCTGGTCGGGGGCATCGCCTCAGCAATCAAAGGTGTGCGGCCGGAGGTGGAGGTGATCGGGGTTCAGTCGGATGGTTACGCGCTTTGGACCCGAAGCCTCGAGGCGGGCGGGCCGGTCGCGATCAAGCCGGACACGATCGCCGATGGCACCGCAGCCCCATTCGACCCGCGGATGTTCGAGCTCCTGAAAGAATGCGTGGATCGCTGGCTGACCGTGCCGGAGCCCAGGCTGCGCGCGGCCATCCCTGAGCTCGCGGCGGCGGCAAAGGTGGTGGCCGAGGGCGCTGGTGCTCTGACTTTCGCCGCGCTCGAACAGCTCGAGCCCGGACCGCGGACGGTGGCTGTGGTGAGCGGCGGCAACATCGACCCCAGGCTGCTGGCCGATCTCCTCAGCTGAGCTGTGGCGCCACCCTGGTCATGGCCCACGGGCCGCGCTTGATGAGGGCGACCAGCATCCACACGAAGAGCGCGGCCGCCGGAATCGAAAGCACAGCCGATGTCCAATAGGCCCATGACGGCAGGCTGAAACCCTGTGCCGCCGAGATGGCTTGCCCGGCGAAGATGTTGATGATGGTCACGGGGAGTGAGATCGTGTTGAAGCCCAGCAACACCAGGACGACGTAATACATCCAGGTCCACCGCTTCAAAGCGCCGACGATGACCAGCACGCTGATGGCGACGCCAATGATGGCCGATACCCACAGACCTACCTGCACGACCGAGGTCATGGTCTCGGTGAACCCAGATGGCAGGGGGCTCGCCGTCGGCTGAAGCTGCTGCTGGCGCTCGATGCTCTGATTGATCGCCTGGGTCATCGCCCCGCCCAACCAGAACGGGGTCGTCAGGGTGTAGAGGGCCGACAGCGCGTACCAACCCGCCACCGCGTACTGGAGAGGCCTGGTCCACGACGTGGGCTGGCGCGCGATACCGCGAGCGGGCTGGTAACCGGCCGGCGGTCCTGCCTGACCGGCTGCCACCCAGGCCGATCCATTCCACCGAGACCGGCCGTCGTGGGAAAGCGTGCTCAACCACTGCTGGCCGTCCCAGTAGTACATGCCGTCCGGTGAGAGCCGCGTGCTCATGCGCTCAACACCTCCTCGCAGATGCGCAGCGTTGACTGGATGTCCTCCGCCGTGATCCCGTAGTGGGTGACGAAGCGAACGCGATGCGGGCCGGTGGCCCCGCCCAGCAGGCCACGCTTGCGGCACTGCTCTTCGAAATCAGCGCCACGGACGTGATCCAGGTCGAAGAAGACGAGGTTCGTCTGGACTCGCGACAGGTCGCACTTGATGCCCGGCAGCTCAGCCAATCCCTCGGCGAGCGTCCGCGCGTTGGCATGGTCCTCTGCCAGCCGATCGACCATGGTTTCGAGCGCGATCAGCCCGGTCGCCGCGATTATGCCCGCCTGCCTCATAGCGCCGCCGAGTCGCTTGCGCCACCGCCGCGCCTGGTCGACCGAGTCCGCGCTGCCGCAGAACATGCTCCCGGCCGGGCAGCCGAGACCTTTGGAGAGGCAGAACGTCACCGTGTCACCGCACGCAGCGATGTCGGCGACGTCCGTTCCGCTTGCGACTGCGGCGTTGAACATCCGGGCGCCGTCGAGGTGCACGCGCAGGCCCAGAGCACGGGCAGTCTCAGAGGCGGCGCGCAGGTCTTCCAGCGGCCAGACGATGCCGCCGTGGCGGTTGTGCGTGTCCTCGAACGTCACCGCTGCGGTGATGGGCTCATGAAAATCGTCGCGTGGCCTGAGCGCAGCCTCGATCTGCGCCGGCGACATGACGCCTGCTGTGGTCGCCACCGGTCTTATCTGAACCCCTGAAATGACGGCGGCTCCGGCGCCCTCATATAAATAGACGTGGGCCTCGGCGTCGGCGATCACCTCCTCGCCGGCGCGAGCGTTGACGGCAACGCCCACCACGTTACCCATCGTGCCGCTCGGAAGGAACACCGCGGCTTCCTTGCGGAGGCGGGCCGCGGCCACCTGCTCCAGCTCGTTTACAGTCGGGTCGTCCCCGAAGACGTCGTCGCCCAGCGGCGTCGTCGCCATCGCCTGGCGCATCGCCGGGGTGGGCATCGTCACCGTATCGGAACGAAGGTCGATCGCCGTCACGCGCTTAATCTAACCGGGCGTGTCAGCTGACCTGATCCTTGCGCGCGGCCGCATCCGCACCCTCGGGCGCTCGGGTCTCAAGCTCCACAGCCACCTTGCGATCGCCGGCGGGCGGGTGGTCGCTTGCGGTGGACCTGAGGTGATGAGCCTGCGCAGGCCCAGGACGCGAGTGGTCAACCTGCGGGGATCGGCCGTGCTCCCCGGGTTCAACGACGCGCACGCGCACGTCGTCTACTACGGCCTCACTCGCTTCGGCGCCGACCTCGGTGGGGCCAGAAGCGTGGCCGAGATCGTGGAGCGCATGAAGCTGCACTCACGAACGCTTGCGCCACGTGAATGGCAGCAGGGGATGGGCTATCGCTCAGATGAGCTGGCGGAACGCCGCCACCCCCACCGGCGCGAGCTGGACCGGGCCACAGGCCGGCGTCCGGCATTCATCGACGAACGGGGCGGCCACGCACGAGTCGCCAACTCCGCGGCCCTCGAGGCTGCGGGGATCACGTCTGAGACTCCAAACCCACATGGCGGCAAGATCGGCCGCGACGCCGACCGCTCGCCCAACGGACTTCTGCTCGAATCCGCGATGCGCCTGGTCGCCGACATCCAGCCGCCGCACAGCATTCAACGTCGCAAGCAAGGAATTCTCTTGGCCCAGCGTTTGCTTCTGTCTCGGGGAATCACGTCAGTCGGCGCTGCGGTCAACAGGGGTTTTGCCGACGACCTGCGCGCCTATGAGGAGCTCGCCGCAGCCGGCCGGCTGCGTGTGCGCATCAACGAGTTCCTCTCCTGGGAGCTGCTGGACGCGGCCTCTCAACTGGGCGTTCGGGCGGGATTCGGCGGCGCGCTGCTGAGGGCTGGGCCGATCAAGGTGTTCGTCGACGGCGGTGCCGAGCGGGTGGCGGTTCGCTCGGGCGGTGGAACGTGGCGCACGACCCCGACGGAGCTGCGCGAGCTCGTCATGCGCGCCACGCGCGCGGAGCTGCAGGTCGCCGCGCATGCCATCGGGGATGCCGCGATCGAGGCGATGTGCGATGCGGTGGAGGCGGCCCAGGGCGGCCGCCTGCGTCACAGGGTGGAGCACTGCACCATCTGTCCACCGGATCTGCAAGCGCGGATGGCAAGGCTCGGCATGGTCGCTGTGATGCAGCCGATGGCGGCGCGATTCACCAGGGTCGCATCGGCGATCTTCTTCCCGGTCCGCGACCGGGCCGACCTGGCTCCCCACGCGCGGCTGCTGCGCGCCGGAGTGCCCCTTGCCTTCAGCTCAGACCTGCCCGTCTCTCCAGACCCAAACCCCTGGCCGGGGATTCAGGTCGCGGTCGACGACCAGGTGAACGGCATCAGCCTGTTGTCGGCGCTGAAGGCTTATACGGCAGGGGGCGCCTACGCGAGCTTCGAAGAATCCGTCAAGGGAACCCTCGACGTGGGGATGCTCGCCGATCTGCAGGTTTACGAACAGGATCCGATCGATCTCGAATCGGGCCGGGAGGGACTCCGCCCCAGAGCTGTTCTCGTGGGCGGAGTCCGAGCTTTCGGGAGCCTCTAGGCCGAGGTCCCGCCCGAGTCGCTCGATTCGGGCATCCACGACGGCTCTGGCGTGGCCTGAGCGGTGCTCGACTCAGAGGATGCAGCGCGACGTGGGGAGGAGCGTCGAGGCGCCGCCCGTCGGGATGCCGCCGGCGCGGCGGGCTTGGCCGGCGTCTTGGGAGCGGCCGCCTTACGGGTGGCCGGCTTTCTCCGCGTGGCCCTCTTGGCTGGGCTGGTCGCGCGTCGCGTTGTGGTGGATGAGGCGCGTGCCGCGCCGCCGGAAGTCGCGTTCCGGGCCATCCGCTGAACCTGTTTGCTCAAGCCGTCCAACCGTTTGAAGATCCGATCCAGGTCAGCCTGCTTCGCGTTGCGGCGGACCTGTGTCTCGAGCTGGTTGATCGCCGTCCTCAGCGTCTTCTGCCCGTCTTTGATCGAGCGCTCGAGCTGCCTGCGCAGGTCAGGCGGCACGCGACTCTCGGCCTGTCGAAGCGCCTTTCTGCCGGCTTTGACCGCCCGGCCGACGAGCCCGGTGCGCCTGGATCGTGACGACGCCCGCTTCTTGGTTGCCATGTCGAAACCTCCAATAAGCACGTCTGGCGGAGCACATAACGCACCGCGTTAGAATGGGCCCGGCGGTGAATACAGCCCCTGAGCGACACCTTATCAAGAAGTACGCAAATCGCAAGCTCTACGACACGCGTACGAGCCGCTACATAACGCTCGAGGAAATCGCGGAGCTGGTCCGCGATGGGCATGAGATACGAGTGGTCGACCGCGACAATGGGCGCGACCTCACCCAGGTGACGCTGTCACAGATCGTCCTCTCGCAAGAGAAGCGCGGCCCGGCGCGCCTGGTCGACGCCGGAGGCGATGCTCTTTACGAGGGTGGGCAGGCCCTGCTCGATTACGTGCGCAAGACCCTCAACGTCCCGTCCGAGCTGCGCGTTCAGATGGAGCGGCGGCGCGAGAACATCGAGGAGAAGGCCGACGAGGCGATCGTGCGGGCCCTCCGCCGCCTGCGGATACCGAGCCACTCCGATATCGATCGGATCAACGACCGGCTTGACCGCATCACGGCGCAGCTCAAGAAGCTCGGAGCAGCCGAGCCGGCTACGACGCGACGGCGTAAAGGAAAGGCCTCTCGCTGATGACCGCTCGGATCGAGACGTCGGCCTCGACCCGGTAAGACGCCTGCCTCACGCGCCGGTCCGCGCGCAGCTGCTGAGTCATCGCATCGGCCACCTCGGCAATCCGGTTGGAATCGCCGATCGTCGTGATCGTCCACGGCGCCGCGATGAACACGCCGTCGACAGCCACTCCGCTGCCCATCTGCTCGATCGGCACGCCCGCGACCACACGCCGGTCGTTCACTGCCATCGCCTCCGCGCCGCCGGCGGAAAGATTGTTGAGCGCGTCCTGCAGGTCGAGCGCCGCCAGCCCGCTGGCATCGATCGTGATCACCACACCGGGACCGTGCACCGGCACAAGCCCTTCCACCGCTCGAAGGTGCTTGGCCTCATCGCTCAGCACCTGGTCCGCCGCTCCGCTGCCGCCGGACTCCAGTGTGGCCTTGCGCTGCGCAAGGTCGGCCGACTCCGCCTGCAGCGACTCGTTGGCTCGGTGGAGGTCGTCGATCAGGAATGCCAGGGACGTGGTGTCGATCCCGACGAGGCTGCGCTCGACCTCGGCCTCGCTTCGAATCTGAATGGTGGCCACGGCCGCGACCAGCAGGGCGATCAGCCAGACGCTGACGGCGCGTCCCGACGCGCGGCGCCGCGGCGCAGGTCTAGGACGCGCTGACATGTGGTATCCGCAGGCTTGAGTCATAGGCGGGCAGAAGCAGGTCGGGGCTGCCCAGGAAGGTGAGGTGAAGCTGGAACTGCACCTGCCGGGCGCGGATGTCCGGAAGCGCAGATGCGTCATCGAGCGCGGCCGCCATGCGGTTGCGATCTCCGACCGCCGTGACCTTGATGGGCGAGGAGAGCGGAGGCCCCTGGTCGACGATGACCTGGCCCGCAGATCCTGAGTAAGCCGTCAGCGGGGTGATCCGCCGCCCGTTGACCGCGATGCCCTCGGCGCCTTGCGCAAAGAGCAGGTTGACGACGTCCTGGACGTCCTGGTAGTTGACCAGGTAGCCGGTCAGCCCGCCGGTGTCGGGTCCCGGCACTCCATTGGCCAGCCTGACCTCGACCCCTGGGCCGTGCATGGCGGTGAGCCCGGCGTGGGCGCGCAGGTCGGCGACCTGGCCGCGCAGCGCCTGAGTCGCCGCTGACCGTCCCGCCGCATCCGATTCCAGGGCGTCGATCTGGGCGCGGAGGGCTGCGATCCTGGCACGAGCCTCGGCGTTCGTCGCCTCGAGATCTTGCACGCTGCGCACGAGCGCCTGGTAGCGGGCGACCTGGTTGGAGGGGGTCAAGAGCCGCGCTTTGACCTGTCCTGCGACGAGGAAACCTGTGGCCAGCGCCACCACCGCGACCACGATCATGCTGAGCATCTGCCGGCGCGTCATTGGCAGCAATTGTGCGGCCCGCGGTGCGCGGCCTGGAGTAGCATCGGAAGTCCTAAATGGCGGTCGAAACCCGCGCCTCCGCCTTCCAGACCGCACAGCGGCGGTTTGACGCTGCAGCTGACGTGATCGGGCTTTCGGATGACGCCCGCCGCGGCCTCCGTGACGTCAAACGCGAGCTGACAGTGCACTTCCCCGTCCGCATGGACGACGGGTCGGTGCACGTGTTCACGGGTTGGCGCGTCCAGCACAACATCAGCCGCGGCCCTGCCAAGGGCGGCATTCGCTACCACCCCGACATCAATCTCGACCTGGTGAAGGCCCTGGCGATGTTGATGACGTGGAAGTGTGCCGCGGTCGGGCTTCCATACGGGGGCGCCAAGGGTGCGGTGGCCTGCGACCCGAGCAAGCTGTCGTCCAACGAGCTCGAGCACCTGACCCGCCGCTACGCGACCGAGATCGCGATCCTCATCGGCCCCGAGAAGGACATCCCCGCTCCCGACATGGGCACGAACCCGCAGGTGATGGCCTGGATCATGGATACGATCTCGATGCACTCAGGTCACTCCGTGACGGCCTCCGTGACCGGCAAGCCGGTCGACGTCGGCGGGTCGGAGGGACGCGTCGACGCACCCGGCCGGGGCGCCACCTACCTGACGCTCGAGGGCCTCAAGTATCTGCACGTGGACGACGAGACCCCGAGCGTCGCGGTGCAGGGTTACGGCCAGGTCGGCCGATCGACGGCGCGACTGCTTGCCGAGGCCGGCCTCAACGTCGTTGCTGTCAGCGACTCCAAAGGCGGCGTGTACAACCCGAAGGGTCTCGACCTTGCCGCGCTGGATGAGCACCGGCAGGTGCGCGGCGGGGTGAGCGGCTTCAAGAAGGCGGACAACATCACCAACCCCGAGCTGCTCGAGCTGCCGGTCACCGTACTTGTGCCGGCTGCGACTCAGGACCAGATCACCGAGGAAAACGCCGGCCGGATTCGTGCGCGAATGATCACCGAAGGAGCCAATGCGGCGGTCTCTCCGGAGGCAGACCCGATCCTCCACGACCGGAACATCTTCCTGGTCCCGGACATCATCGCCAACGCGGGCGGCGTGATCGTTTCGTATTTCGAGTGGGTGCAGGACCTGCAGGCCTTCTTCTGGGAAGAGGAGGAGATCAACACCAAGCTCCACCACGTCATCACACGCGCCTTCTACGAGATCCTCCACACCTCGGTCAACAAACGGATCGACATGAGGCTCGCCGCTTACGCACTTGCCGTTCAACGCGTGGCCAACGCGACGACAGTCCGAGGGATCTATCCATAAAGGCGCGTCCCCGCGGAACCCCCCTTTGGCATTTAGGTTGCGAGGAGTCATAACTGTTTAGCCTGGGGACGCCCGGTATGAATCCGGGCTACTGCTCCACTGGTCTAGATTGAGAGCTCGATGACTCCCGCCCGGCCTAACCGCGTTCTCGTCACCGGCGTTTCCAATCCACTTGGCGCAGAGGTCGCGCGCCGGCTCGCTCCGCAGGTGCCTTACCTCTTCGGGTGCGATGTCCACGACCCCATCAGCGCCCTGGAGGAGATGGACTTCGTCCACGCCGACGTAAGGCACGCCGCGATCGGAAAGCTCGTCAGCAGGCTGCAAATCGACACCGTGGTTCACCTGGCCGTGATGGTCGACTCGCCGCATGCCGAGCGATCGATCCATGAGACCGACGTCATCGGGACCATGAACCTCCTGGTCGGTTGTTCCGGACCTTCGAGCCGTGTGCGCCGGCTGATCGTGAAATCGAGCCAGGCGGTGTACGGAGCAGGGCCGAGCGATCCGTCCTTCTTCTCCGAGGAGATGACGAACACCGAGCGGCCTGCCTCCTCGGTCACGCGCGACCTGCTCGACCTGGAGCAGCTGGTGTCTGAATTCGCCTTGCGCGAAGAGTCGTGCCAGGTGAGCGTGCTGCGGCTCGGTTTCAGGGTCAGCGACGACACCACGTTCGCACGCTACCTGTCGCTTCCGGTCGTGCCCACGTTTGCCGGGTTCGATCCGCGGCTGCAGCTGCTCCACGAAGAGGATGCGGCAGAGGCGATCGTGCGCGCAGTCCTCGGCGACCACCCCGGAGTTTTCAACGTGGCGGCCGGCGGCGTGGTGCTCCTCAGCCAGGCCATCGCGATCATGGGCGGAACTCCCGCGCCGGCGCTGCCCCCATACGGTCGCTGGATAGGACGGCTGGCACTGCGTGCGCTGACCGGCGTGAACCTCCCGTCCCACCTCGCGGACGTGATCGCCTATGGCTCGGTGATGGACTGCTCACGGCTCAAGGCTGCCTTCGGCTGGAAGCCCGCTTACAGCTCGCGCGCGGTCATGGACGGCCTCGCCCGCGGCAAGAACCTCGAAGTCGTCGAAGCGCCGTCACCGCCCCAGGAATACGAGCTGCAGGTGTATCTCCAGCGCCGCCGGCGCGAGGCGCGCAATGGTCACCGCAGCTCGCCGAAGCTCCAGGCGCACCGATGATCCAGGACGCAGTCACGCGCAAGCAGCGCAAGAAGAACAGCAAACCCGCCGAGATCGTGCGTCCACAATCGCGAATCCGGCTGCCCAAGCAGGTCCGGCGGCTCCAGCGCCAGGCCCCTGCCTACGCTCTCCAGGGCCTGAGCGAGCTGTCTGTGCGACTGCGTGACCTGACCGGGCGAAACGTGATCGACCTCAACCGGATCATGGCGTTCGCGCAGTTCGTCTACAAGCAGCAGGAGCTCGCGCGTCGCGGGGCGAATTACGAAGTCGACGAGTTCGGCTTCGACCCGCAGTGGACAGAGTCTTTTCTTTCCGTCTTCGAGGTTCTGTACCGCGACTACTGGCGCGTCGAGACCACCGGCGTCGAGAACGTGCCCGCGACGGGGCGCGCCTTGCTGGTCGCAAACCACGCCGGTGTCCTGCCGTGGGACGGCACCATGATCAAGACCGCGGTCTTCGCGGAGCACTCGCATCCGCGACACGTGCGCGCTCTCGTGGCCAGCATGTTCCTGGGCATGCCGGTGCTCAGCTGGTTCCTGCGCCGCACCGGGCAGACGGTGGGGCATCCCGACGACACGCGGCGCCTGCTCGAACGTGACGAGCTCGTCCTTGTCTTTCCCGAAGGTGTCCGAGGTACGGGGAAGAACTTCAAGGATCGCTACCGCCTCCGCCGCTTCGGTCGCGGAGGATTTGTCGCGACGGCGATCAGGTCGGGCGCGCCCATCATCCCCGTCTCGGTGGTGGGATCCGAGGAGATCTATCCCATGGTCGCCGACCTCGCCCCCCTGGCCAGGTTCTTCGGACTCCCTTACTTCCCGGTCACGCCGTTCTGGCCGTGGCTCGGACCGCTGGGCATGATCCCGCTGCCGAGCAAGTGGCGTATTCAGTTCCACGCTCCGATCCATGTGGAGGAGCACCCGCCCGAAGCAGCCGACGACCAGAACCTGGTGATGGCGCTGGCGGACGAGGTGAGGAACACCATCCAGCAGGGGATCTACGACAACCTCAAGCTCCGCCGGGGTGTCTTCCTCTAACAGCCCAAGCTCCGCGAGTGCCGGCTCCCGCGGCTTTCAGATGCGCCTCACGCTCGCATGCGCCGGCACCGGAGCCAAATTGACGAGCTACGTCACCACCGGGAGGGGTGGCGCCGGTTCCGGTTCTTCGACGATGTCCAGGGCCGTCGCCTGGCTGATCCAGTACTGAACGTCGGAAAAGGTCGGCGCGCCGGCCAGCCCCATCGCTTCGACCAGCTTGGTGTGCAGCGCGCGCGCATCCTGCGCGCGCAGGTCGCGCATCGATTCGATTCCGAAGCGCCGGATGACCGGCAGGCATCGCTCCATGCCCGAGACCTCGAGCAGCGTGCACTGGTGCGTGAACTCCAGCAGGCGCTCGGTGGTGATGCCCGTCCTTTTGGACAGGCGTTCGCGGTCGATGCCGAGAGACGTGCGGTGCAAGAGCTGGTTGGTGTGCTGTATGCCGCGCGCGCGAAGCTTGCGAATGTCTTCGGAAGAGATCCCGCGCAGGTACTCGAGCGTCCTGTACACCGACAAAAGTATGCAGTCCGCAGTGACGCTACTTGCATTCCGTATAATTCAGCGAACCCCGCCACCATTGGAGTAAGCACACCCTGAATCAGAGCCGGCTCGAAACCCGCGGAGTGGTTCCCGGGGAGCAGTCTGGCCTCGAGATCGGCATCGGGCGGCGGGCCCGCCGGTCCTACGGATTCGACGAGGTCGCCCTCGTGCCTGGCGGCGTCACGCTCAACCCAGAGGAAGTCGACATCTCCTTTTCCATGGGCAGCTTCAAGCTACCGATTCCGATCTGGGGCGCGGCGATGGACGGCGTCGTCGACGTGGACTTCGCCATCGCGATGGGAAAGCTTGGCGGTGTAGCAGTCCTCAACCTCGACGGGGTGCACACCCGCTACGAAGACTCGGCTCCGATCATCAGGCGCATCGCCGAGGCCGACAAATCCCAGATCAATGCGCTCCTGAAAGAGGTCTATCGCGAGCCGGTCAAGCCGAAGCTCATCACCGAGCGCATCAAGACGATCAAGGCAGCGGGCGTCCCGTGCGCGGTCTCGACGATTCCCGCCCGCGCCGAGGAGCGCGCCGAGGTGGTGCAGAAGGCGGGCGCCGACGTCCTGGTCGTCCAGGGCACAGTGCTCACCGCGCGACACTCATCCAGGTCTTACCACCAGCTGTCCTTCGAACAGCTGGTCCGCGCGTGCGCCATCCCGGTCGTCGTCGGCAACTGCGTGCACTACGAGACAGCGCTGGAGCTGATGGAGACGGGCATCGCGGGCATCCTGGTTGGAGTGGGTCCCGGCGCAGCCTGCACCACGCGCGGCGTCCTCGGCGTCGGAGTGCCCCAGGTCACCGCCACCGCCGATGTCGCGGCGGCTCGAGATGAGTACATGCGACGCGGCGGCATGCGCGTGGCCGTGATCCCCGACGGCGGCATGCGCATCGGAGCCGACATGTGCAAGGCGTTCGCGTCCGGTGCGGATGCAGTGATGATCGGCACACCGCTGGCCGGCGCCGAGGAATCAGCCTCGAAGGGCTTCAACTGGGGCATGGCGACGCCCGACCCGAACCTTCCCCGCGGCACCCGGATCCATGTCGGCACCAAAGCGACGCTGCGCGAGATCCTGCTGGGGCCGGCGCGCGTCGACGATGGCTCACAGAACTTCGCCGGCGCGCTGCGCTCGGCGCTGGGAGTCTGCGGAGCCAACGACATCACCGAGTTCCAGCACGTGGAGATGGTCATCGCGCCCGCGATCACCTCGGAGGGCAAGGTCTTCCAGCAGGCCCAGCACGTGGGCATGGGAAAGAGCTGACCTGAGCATGACTGCCGCGGCCGCCCAAGACCGCGAAATGGTAAAGGGCGGACCACGCGGGCAGACGATTCTCGTCCTCGACTTCGGATCGCAGTTCAGCCAGCTGATCGCGCGCCGCGTGCGCGAGGCGAACGTCTACTGCGAGCTGGTGCCAGGGACGGCGCCATGGTCCGAGCTGAAAAAGCGCGCGCCGGTCGGGTTGATCCTGAGCGGCGGCCCGGCGAGCGTTTATGAACCGGGAGCTCCGCAGGTTGACGCCGAGGCGTTGCGAGCCGGGGTTCCGGTGCTCGGCATCTGCTACGGCATGCAGCTGATCGCCCACCACCTCGGCGGCAAGGTCGACCCAGGCCACGCGCGCGAGTACGGTCCCGCGCTGCTCGCGGTCCGCGAGCCGAATGGGCTCTTCCAGGGCCTGAACGACGAGCTCCCGGTCTGGATGAGCCACGGCGATCACGTGAGCGAGCTCCCTCCTGGATTTCGCTCGCTTGCCTCGAGCGGCAACTCCCCGGTCGCCGCCTTCACCGACGGCCACGGCATATTCGGCATCCAGTTCCACCCCGAGGTGGTGCACACGCCGAGCGGCCGAGAGGTCCTGCGCAACTTCCTCTACGGCGTGTGCCACTGCGACGCGTCGTGGACGGCCGGCTCGTTCATCGCCGAGGCGACCGAGAGCATCCGCGCACAGGTGGGCGGGGGCCGCGTGATCTGCGCGCTGTCGGGCGGAGTGGATTCCGCGGTTGCGGCGACCCTGGTGCACCAGGCCGTCGGCGACCAGCTGACGTGCGTCTTCGTCAACAACGGCCTGCTGCGCAAGGAGGAGGCGGAGCGGGTGCTGGCCGTCATGCACGGAAACCTCGACATGAACATCCGTTACGTCGACGCCACCGACCGGTTCCTGCAAGCGCTCCGCGGTGTGATCGACCCCGAGCAGAAAAGGCGGATCGTCGGGCGCGAGTTCATCTCCGTTTTCGAAGCCGAAGCCTCGAGTCTCGGGCACATCGACTTCCTCGCGCAGGGCACCCTTTATCCCGACGTCATCGAGTCGACCGCGCCGGATGTCGCTTCCACCGCGGTCAAGATCAAGACCCACCACAACGTCGGCGGCCTGCCGCCCGGCCTTCGCTTCCAGCTCATCGAGCCCCTCCGCTACCTGTTCAAGGATGAGGTCCGCTCCGTCGGGCTGGAGCTCGGAATGCCCGAGGAGATGGTTTACCGCCAGCCTTTCCCCGGTCCCGGCCTTTCGATCCGGTGCCTGGGCGAGGTCACCGCCGAACGTTTGGAGATCCTGCGCAACGCCGATTGGGTCGTGATCGATGAGATCAAGCGCAACGGCCTGTACCGGCAGGTGTGGCAGTCCTTCGCAGTCCTCACGCCCCTGGAGACCGTCGGGGTCATGGGCGACTACAGGACATACGCGAACGTGGTCGCCGTGCGCGTCGTGACGAGTGAGGACGCGATGACCGCGGACTGGGCGCGCGTGCCGTATGAGGTCCTTGCGCGGATCAGCAACCGAATCGTCAATGAGGTCAAAGGCGTCAACCGCGTCGTCTTCGACATCACGAGCAAGCCGCCCGGCACCATCGAGTGGGAGTAGGGCTCAAGCCTCCAGCGGCGTGGCGGAAGTCGATGATCGCCGGCCTGCTTTCAGGCCAGCGACGCGACGGCGGTTTTGGGGTGCATCCATACAGCAAGTGGGAGGGCTCCCACTGGCGGCTCGTCTCGCTCGTCGAGCTGGGCGTGCCGCCAACGAGTCGCGCGGCGCGCGCTGCGGCCAACGATGTGCTCGCGTGGATTGCTGAGCCCTCGAAGCCGGTCGTCATCGCCGGCCGGGAGCGACGCCACGCGTCGATGGAGGGCAACGCCCTGGCGGTTTGCTGCCGCCTCGGCATGGCGCGCGATGCCCGCGTCCGCCATCTCGTCGATGTGCTGCTGCGCTCGCAGTGGCCTGACGGTGGCTGGAACTGCGACACGAGACCAGAGGCGCGGCGGTCGTCCTTTCACGAGAGCCTGGCGCCGATCTGGGGCCTGGTCGAGTATCACCGAGCGACCGGAAGCGAACCTGCGCTTCAGGCCGCTGAGCGTGCGGCCGAGGTGCTGCTGGAGCACAGGCTTTTCCGATCGCGAAGCACAGGCAAGGTCATCCTCGCCGAGTGGCTGCACATCCACTGGCCGCACTACTGGCATTACGACTACTTCCACGGCCTGCGGGCGATCGGCCTTGTCGGCCGGCTGAGCGACCCCCGCGCGGAGGAAGCCCTGGACCTGCTGCGATCGCGGAAGCGTCCCGACGGGACTTGGCGCGCCGGCGGCCATAAATACTGGCGAAGGAACGGCACGTCAAACGTCGAGGCGGTCGACTGGGGTGACGCGCACCAGGTGGTTACTCCGATCGCGCTGGGCATCCTCGGATGAAGGTGCTCGTCGTTGGGTCCGGCGCGAGGGAGCATGCGCTGGTGTGGAAATGCGTTCAGTCCGACCTCGTGGAGCGCGTCTACTGCGCGCCCGGCAACGGCGGCACCGGCGGCATGGCTCGCAATGTACAGATCGACGCGTCGGACGTGGTGCGCATCGTCGACTTCGCCAAGCGAGAGCGGCTTGGACTCGTGATCCTCGGGCCCGAGGCCGCGGTGGACGCCGGCGTGGGCGACGCGCTGCGCAGCGCGGGGTTCAACGTCTTCGGTCCAAACCGCGGAGCGGGACGCATCGAGTCGAGCAAGTCATTTGCCAAAACGGTGATGAAGCGAGCCGGCATCCCGACCGCCGACTTCGATGTGTTCACTCAGCCCACGCCGGCGAAGGCATGGGCGAAAGAGCGTGGCGGCCGGGTCGCCGTCAAAGCCGACGGGCTGGCTCGAGGCAAGGGCGTGATCATCTGCTCGAGCGTCGCCGAGTCGGATGCCGCGATCAACGCGATGCTGGTTGAAAGCCGCTTCGGCCGGAGCGGCGCAACGATCGTGGTCGAGGAGCTGCTGGAAGGACCTGAGCTGTCCGTCTTCGGGATCGCCGACGGCAAAGACGTCGTCGCGCTTGCGCCGGCCCGAGATTTCAAGCGGGCGCTCGACGGTGACGCGGGTCTCAACACCGGGGGCATGGGCGCTTACTCGCCGCCGAAGGCCGTCGATGACGCGACTGTCAAAGCAGTCGTGGATCGCGTCCTGCTGCCCGCCGTGCGTGAGCTCGCCAAGGGTGGCGATGAGTTTCGAGGCGTCCTCTACGCGGGTGTGATGCTGACGCGCGATGGCATCCGCACCCTCGAGTTCAACGCCCGCTTCGGCGACCCTGAAGCGCAGGTCGTGCTGCCCCGCCTGCAGACCGACTTCGTCGCCCTGACGCTGGCCGCGGCCAAAGGCACGCTGGCGAACTTCCCCGACCTGCGTTGGAACCCGCAAGCGTGCGTGGGCGTCGTCGTCGCGTCAGGCGGCTATCCCGACGACGCGGCGGTCAAAACCGGCTTCCAGATTCGAGGCCTGGCCGAGATGCCGCCCGGCGTGCTTCTCTTCCACGCCGCGACCCGATTCGTGCCTGGCCGTGGGCTGGTGACCGCCGGCGGCCGGGTGGCGACCTCGGCGGCGCTCGGCGACACAGTGCGCGAGGCCCGCGAAAAGGCGCTCGCGGGGGCCCGGCAGGTACGATTCCAGGGGGCTTTTTACCGCACCGACATCGCAAAGGAAGCCGATGAGGGTTGACGTCGATCCCTCAGCGGATTCCTCAGGAGGCCGATTAGTTGAGTCCAGTCGTCGGCGTCATTCTCGGCTCCAAGTCCGACCTGCCGCTCATGGAAGCGTGCGTCAAAGTGCTCGAGGAGCTTGGAATCGAGCACGAGCTCAAGATCTGCTCGGCGCACCGCAATCCGCGCGGAGTGATGGAGTGGGCCTCGTCCGCGCGCGAGCGCGGGCTCAAGGTCGTGATCGCCGCCGCGGGTGGGGCTGCACACTTGCCCGGCGTCGTCGCGTCGTGGTGTGACCTGCCGGTGATCGGCGTCCCGGTGCCCACACAGCACCTGGGCGGGGTCGACTCGCTCTACTCCATCGTGCAGATGCCGGCCGGCATCCCGGTCGCGACCGTCGCCATCGGCGAGGCCGGTGCGAAAAACGCTGCCTGGCTCGCCGCCCGCATCCTTGGGCTCGGCGACGAGGCCATGGAACGGCGCCACGCGGAAAAGCGCGCCGCCCTGGCTGGTTGATGGCGAAAAAGAAGGCACGCGTCCGGCTGGTCGACACCACGTTCCGTGACGCGCAGCAATCGCTGCTCGGCGGCAACCTGAGGAGTGAGGAGATCATCCCGATCGCCGCGAAGATGGACGCCATCGGGTTCTCTGCGATGGAGGCTTTCGGTGGCGCGACCTTCGAGACCCAGCTGCGGCGTCGCGAAGATCCATGGGACTACCTCCGCAAGCTGCGGAAGGCCACACCGAACACCCCGATCCAGGCGCTGATCCGCGGCCAGAACCTCGTCTCCAAGCGCAACTTCGCCGATGACGTGGTCGAGCTCTTCGTCAAGCACGCGGCCAAATGCGGCGTCGACGTGTTTCGGGTCTTCGATCCTCTCAACGATCTGCGGAACATGGAGTCGGCGATCGGGGCTGCGCTGAAGGCCAAGAAGCAGGTGCAGGGCGCGCTGAGCTACGCGGTGTCGCCCGCCCACAACCTCGAGCTCTGGGGTTCGCTCGCCAAGGGCCTGGTCAACATGGGCTGCCACGAGATCGTGATCAAGGACACATCCGGACTGCTCAGCCCCCAGGCCACATGGGAGCTGGTGACGACTTTGAAGCACGCCGTCAACGTTCCGATCGACGTGCACTCACACTGCTCGAGCGGCATGGCGCCGATGGCGTACATGGCAGCCGTCGAGGCCGGGGCCGAGGTGCTCGACGTCGCGATCTCTCCTCTTGCCTGGGGCACGTCGCAGCCCGCGGCCGAGAGCGTTGTTGCGGCTCTGGCCGGCGGGGAGTACGACACCGGCTTGAACCTCGACACGATGTGGGACGTCCAGCACGATGTGGAGGAGCTCAAGAAGCGGCACATCGAGCATCTCAACCCCGTCGCCGATCGCGTCGACGCGAGCATCCTTCGGTACCAGATGCCCGGCCAGATGCTGGAGGACATCTACCACCAGCTCGGTGCGCACAACGCAGGCGCGCGCATCGCCGAGGTGATGGAGGAGGCCAACCTGGTTCGGCGGGAGCTCGGCTATCCACCGCTGGTCGCGCCGATCCGGCAGATGATCGCGACGCAGGCCGTCTACAACGTGATCGGCGGCGACCGCTACGCCACGGTGACGCAGGAGCTCAAGGATTATCTGCAGGGTTTGTATGGACGGCCCCCTGCGCCGGCCGATCATGAGCTGCGGAGGCTGGTCCTGGGCCGCGAGGAGCCCATCACCATCCGTCCCGCCGACCTGCTCGAGCCCCAGGTCGATCACGCTCGACAGCAGGTGAGAAAGCTGGGCTACGAACCGAGCGATGACAACGTGCTGATCCACCTCATGTTTCCGACGATTGCGCAGGAGTACCTGCGCGGGCCGCAACCGAAGTCCGACGGGTCGAAGCCCGAGCTGGCCCCGGCCGTGCCGGCACCGATTGCTGCGCCGGTGCCGGACCCACCTCCCGCCCCGCCGGCCGCGGTCGCGGAGTTCGACGTCGAGGTAGAGGGCGAGATCTTCAAGGTGCGGGTCAGCGGCGCCGGGATGACCGTGATGCCCGCCGCAGGTGCCGCGCCTGCCGCCGGCGCGACCGCGTCGCCTCCGCCCAAGAACTCAGAAGGCACCGTGATCGCGCCGATGCAGGGATTGATCGTCAAGGTCCCGGTCAAGGCTGGTGACGCCGTCAAGCTGGGCGACGTGGTCGCGGTGCTCGAGGCGATGAAGATGCAGAACGACATCGTCACCACCGTGGCCGGCCGTGTCAGCCAGGTCTACGTCAAGGAAGGTGAGGTCGTGAGCCCCAACCAACCCCTGCTCGCAGTCGGTTGAAGAAAAACCGGCCTATTGAAAGATGAAGAGCAAGCTCTTTCATAAAGTCCTCGTCGCAAATCGCGGCGAGATCGCCATCCGCGTCATGCGGGCGTGCCGCGAGCTCGGCATCCCGACTGCCGCCGTGTACTCGGACGCCGATCGCAACGCGATCCACGTCCGCTATGCGGACGAAGCCCACCACATCGGAGGCGCTGCACCCACCGACTCGTATCTCCAGCTCGAGCGAATCGTCAAGGTCGCGCACGATTGTGGCGCCGACGCGATTCATCCCGGCTACGGGTTCCTGTCCGAGAAGGCCGCCTTCCCGGAGGCGTGCGAAGCGGCCGGCATCCGCTTCATCGGACCGCCTGCCACCGCGATGCGTGCCCTGAGCTCAAAGCTCGCCGCGCGCCAGCTCGCTGTCGAGCACGGCGTGCCGGTCACGCCGGGCAGCGGCGCGATCGAACCGTCCGCTGCGGCTGCCGCGGCAAGGGCGATCGGCTTTCCGGTCATGGTCAAGCCGTCGGGCGGCGGAGGCGGGATCGGGATGAAGGTGGTCGAGTCGGAGAGCGAGCTGGCGGCTGCTGTCGAGAGCAGCGCGCAAGCAGCGCGCTCGGCCTTCGGAGATCCGACCGTCTACATCGAGCGCTACATCCGCAGGCCGCGACACATCGAGATCCAGGTCATCTGCGACAGCCATGGCAACGCCGTCCACCTGGGCGAGCGCGAATGCTCGATCCAGCGCCGGCATCAAAAGATCATGGAAGAGACGCCGTCGCCCGCGGTCACGCCCGAAATACGCAGCGCGATGGGCGACGCGGCGATCCGCGCCGCAAGGGCGGCGGGCTACGTCAACGCCGGCACCGTGGAGTTCATCTTCAACGAGGGCGAGTTCTTCTTCCTCGAGGTCAACGCGCGGCTGCAGGTTGAGCATCCGATTACCGAAGCCGTCACCGGGATCGACATCGTCAAAGAGCAGATCCGCATCGCGGCCGGCATGGAGCTGAGCTTTACGCAGCCGGACGTGACGTGGACCGGGCACTCCATCGAAATGCGAATCAACGCCGAAGACCCGTTGCGCAAGTTCCTGCCCAACCCCAAGCGCATCGCGCGCTGGGTGGCGCCGGCCGGACCTGGGGTACGCGTCGACTCCGGCTTCGGCCCAGGGTCGGAGGTTCCACCGTATTACGACTCGCTGGTCGCCAAGCTGATCGTGCACGGCAGCGATCGCGCCGAGGCGATCGCGCGTGCCGGCCGCGCGCTGCGCGAGTTCGTGGTGGTCGGTCCCGCGACCACGATCAGCTATCACCGCGCGATCCTCGAGAACCCGGACTTCCGTTCGGGCAACCTCAGCACGCGCTTCATCGAAGAGCACCCGCAGCTGCTGGACCAGGCCAAGAAGCTGGCGGGGGACACATCGCCGTTCGACTACGGACCCGACCCGCGACATGTTGCGGCTGCCGCCGCGGCGGTCGCGGCTGTGGTGAACAGATAACCAAGCTCGACCACCCGAAGAACGGCAGACCGTTCGAGGTCGTCGCCACCAGGATCGCGGGGCGCTCCGGCCCGTTTGTGCTCCGCGATGACACCATCCGCTTTCCAGATGGCGCGGAAGCCATTTACACGGTGCTGGCCAACCCGGATTCGGCGTTCATCGTTCCGTATCTCGACAACGGCGACACCGTGCTGGTCCGCCAGTGGCGTCACGCGTGGGAGGAGTCGTCCTGGGAGGTGCCGGCGGGCACCTTCAACGAGGGAGAGGAGCCGCTCGAATGTGCCAAGCGGGAGCTGGCGGAGGAGACGGGCCTGGTCGGCGCCCGCTACACGTCGTTGGGAACGGTGCACGGGGCCGCATTCCTGACCGGCCGTGCCCACATGTTCCTGGCCGAGTCGATCACTGAGGCGGAGCGCAACCCGGAGACGTATGAGCAGGACATGGAATTGCTCCGGGTGCCGTTCACGGACGCGCTCGAGGCTGCGCTGAGCGGGCAGATCGTGCATTCGGGTTCGGTGACCGCTCTGAGCCGCGCGGCGCGCGCGCTGAAGCGAATTTAGCGATCCCCTCTCCCCCTCGGGGAGAGGGATAGGGAAAGGGGCTTAAGCTGGCGTAGACGAGGGAGAAGACGGCGCCGGCGATGCTGTCACGCTGCCTCCGCTCTTTCGCTCCTTCTGGTTCTTGAGCGCCGGTCCGGCCAGCTGAAGGGCGTAGTCGGAGGCGACGTTGTGACCGAGCACGTCTCGCACCGTGGTCAGGACCACGAGCTTGTAGTGCGTGCCCGGCTTGAGCTCCAGGCCGGTGATCGTCACTGTCCGGTTTGCGTACGCGGTGGCGGCGTCCAGCTGCTTGCCCTTGGAGTCGAGCACCAACACACCGTCTGGAACCGTTCCAGGATCCAGGTCGCTGTCGAAGGTGACCTTGATGCTGTCCGCGGTGACGACAACGCCGACGACCTCGGCGCCCTTGCCCAGGTCGCGGTGCGCTCCCGCTGTCGCCTGGTCGATGACGAACTGTTTGGTCGTTGCGTCGCGGATGACCGTCAGGGTTTCTTCGAAGTCGCTCACGTCGAGCTTCCCGTGGGTCAGAACCAGGCGGACGACAAACGTCGCAGTGTCCGGCTGCGTGCTGGTGATTCCCTCGGTGAGGATGTAGAACCGCGAGAAGCGCGGGTCGCCGGCGATGACAAGGCTCATCTCACCGGTGGCGTACGAGTGCTTCCCGTTGTCGTTGAGGAAGACCGTCGCCTGGTCCGCCAGTCCCTTCTGGCGCGCCTGCATGAACGAGTTGACCACCACCGCGGCCTGCTCCAGCGCAGTGGGCTGGGCCGGCAGCGCCGGAGCGCTGGCGGTCCAGAGGGCGCCTCCGCGGAAGAACGTGAACGCTGTGCCGTTGGGGGCCCATGCCGGCAGGTGGTAGGTCCCGTTCGCCATCTTGGTCAGCGACGAACCGTCCGGGCGAACCTGATAGAGGTCGGTGTCGCCGCCAAGCAGGATCGCGTCCTGGCTCGACCAGCTCGCTTCGGCGGCCGGCAGCGTGTCAACACTGTTGCCTTGCAGGTCTGAAACAACGAGCGCGTCGCCGCTCGCGTACATCAGCTCAGTCCCGCTCGGCGACCACCCGTAGAAGGATGTGTTGGCAGGTCCGAGCTGAGTGCTCTTTGCGGTCGCGAGGTCGAGCAGGAAGAGCTTGTCGTCCAGCCGGTAGGCGACGTGAGCTCCCACGGGCGAAACCGAGATCACGGTCAAGTCACCGCTCTTCGGAAGGGGTGCGAGCTGGGTCGGCTCGGTGGCGCCCTCCGTGTACACGCCATCGCCGGCGGTCCAGATCAGCTTGTCCTTCGCCCAGCCGACCAGCGTCGCGGCCGGCGTCACCACCAGCTCCGACGTCGTCCCGACGGCAAACGTGAGGACCTGGATCTTGCCGCCGCGGATATACGCGAGGCGATCGCCGGCGGGGGAGATCGACGGGGACGACGCGCCGTCCTCGGCGACGACTTTCACGTCCCCGCCCTTCGAGGGCACGAGCAGCAGGGCGCCCTTCGAGTTGACGAAGTAGACGATCGACGAATCCGCCGACCACTGCACGGGCGATGTGACGCCGCCGGCGAGCGGCGCGAGCTGGTGCTCTCCGGTCAGGAGAGACCCTGAGCTGGGCGGGGTCCGAGGCGCGGGCGTCGGCGAAGGCGAAGGGGGCGCCGGAGGTTGCGTGACGAATGTGATCGTCTGCGCAGCGGCGAGCGGCTTGCCGGTCGCCGTCATCGCGCCGGGCCCGATCGTCACCTGGTACTGCGTGTTCGGCGCCAGGTTGCCGCTCGTCGGGAGGACAGAGAGTTTGTCGGACGAGGCCGACCAGGCGAACGACACGTTGGTCGCCGGCGTGATCTGAACGGCAGCCTCGGTCGACGGGTGATTCATCGGCTGGTTGAAGGAGACAAGGATCGGTTGCTGCAAGGCCACGCCATGGGTGCCGTCCAGCGAGCTGCTGACGACGAGCGTGTTGACGCCGCCCGGCTGGGTGAACATGAAGACGACGACCGACGCGATCAGGAGCAGGCCGGCGGTGGCGCCGATCCACGCCAACCCAGGAGGCGCAAAGACCCGCCGCCACAGCGAGGGCCGACCTTCGCCCATCTCCCAGGCCGTCTGCATCAGCTGGCGGCGCAGGCCGGAGCGGAACGCATCGTCCATGGGCGGCTCGGGCCGGCCGGCCACGCTCAGCAGTTCGCCGAGGCGCCGCAGCTCCTGGTCCTGCAGGATGTCGTCGAGCTCCGGGTCGTGACGCGCGTTCATTCGACCGGCCTCAGCGCGTCGGCGTCTTCGCGAAGCCGGCTCACGCCTCGATGGATGAGGAGCTTGACGGCGCCGGACGACTTGCCCATCGCGACGGCGATGTCCTCGATCTTCAGGTCCTCCTGAAACTTGAGCACCAGTGCGGTGCGCTGCTGCATGGGCAGGCCCTCGACGAGCGCCCAGATGCGGCGGATCTCGTCTCGGTGGGCGGCGAGCTCCTCGAGCGCGGGGCCGGCGACCGACAGGTCGTGGAAGTCGTCGAGCGGCTGCGTGGGCCGCAGCGTCCGGTAGCGGTCCGCGATGGCGTTGACCGCGATCTGGTACAGCCAGGCAGCAAAAGGCCGCCCCGTGTCCTGATATCGGGGCATGGCCTTCAGAGCCTTCATGAAGATCTCCGAAGTGACGTCCTCTGCTGCTGTTTGCTCCCTCACTCTTGAATACACAAACCGATAAATCTGCTGAAAGTGCCGGTCGTAGAGCGCCCCGAACTGCCGCGGATCCCGCTTGGCGAGCTCAACGAGCTCTCGCTCGTCCTCGCGGGACGGGTCGCTCACTGGCCCTTCAGCCTGTACTCGATCAAACGGGGGCTTCCACGGCGTGGTTACGTGGCTTGTCCATAAAGGGCTTGATTATCGAGCCGCGGACCCGCCACTGGTCCTGGGTGGGTCCATTCCCACAGCATCTTGGGCCCACGAAACCCGCGTCCACTACATCTGCTCCGCGCCGCTCGGTCGGTATAATCTCCCCGTCCCCGGTGATCATTGGGAGCCGGCACTTTTCTTGATCGAGCGCTACTCTCCGCCTGCAATCCGGGCGGTATGGGCTGACCAGCACCGCTTCGAGCTTTGGCTGCGCATCGAGGTCCTCGCGTGCGAGGCCTGGGCGAGCCTCGGTCGCATTCCCGCCTCGGCGTTGCCGAAGATCCGGCAGGGGACCTTTGACACGAAGAGGATCGCGGAGGTCGAGGGCCGGGTGGGACACGACGTGGTCGCCTTCCTGACCGTCCTCAACGAATCCATCGGCCAGCCTGAGGCTCGCTACGTCCACCTCGGGATGACAAGCCAGGACCTGAACGACACCGCGATGGCGGTTCAACTGGTGGAGTCGGCGCGAATCATCGCCGGCGACCTGGCCGCCGTCCGAGACGCCGCGGCCGAGCTTGCCATCCGGCACCGGCGGACCCTCATGGCCGGGCGGACTCATGGCGTCGTGGCCGAGCCGACCACGTTCGGCTTCAAGGTCGCGGGCTGGGTGGCGGAGCTCGATCGGGCGCAGGAGCGCCTCGCGCGCGCCGCGGCTGATGCAGCGGTTGGGCGGGTGAGCGGCGCGGTCGGCACCCACGCCACGATCGACCCGCGAGTCGAGGATCACGTGTGCAATGAGCTGGGCCTGCAGCCCGACCCGGTGTCGACGCAGGTCGTCGCCCGTGACAGGCACGCGAACTACATGTCCGCGCTCGCCCTCGTTGCCGGCACGCTGGAACGGATCGCGACCGAGATCCGGCACCTGCAGAGAAGCGAGGTCGGAGAGGCGTTCGAACCTTTCGGCAAGGAGCAGAAGGGAAGCTCCGCGATGCCCCACAAGCGCAACCCGGTGCTCACGGAGCGGGTGTGCGGCCTTGCGCGCGTGGTCCGTGGGCACCTGGTCACTGCGCTCGAGAACACCGCCCTCTGGCACGAGCGGGACATCAGCCACTCATCGGCTGAGCGGATCATCTTTCCCGACGCGTGCGCCACCGTCGACTACATGGCACAGGAGATGGCCAAGGTTCTTCGCGGATTGGAGGTGCGTCCCGAGAAAATGCTGCGCAACCTTCAGCTCGGAGGTGGCGTTGTCTTCTCGCAGCGTGTTCTACTCGCGCTGGTCGATGGTGGAATGTCGCGCGAGGACGCGTATCTCATAGTGCAGAAGGCGGCGATGCAGGCGATGGACGAACAGGGAGCCGGTTTCCGCGCGATCCTCGAGCAGGACAAAGAGGTGATGTCGCGGATCGGATCCAGGCTGGATGAGGTCTTCGACCCGTGGGTCGGGCTCGAGCACACAGACCTCGCTTACGAGAGACTTGGATTGGGCGTGAAGGCTCAGTGATCGCTGGGCCGTCGATGGTCTCGACCGACCTCCCGCTCAAGCTTTTCGCGCGCGGCAAGGTCAGGGACACGTACGAGCTGGGCCCGAACCAGCTGCTGATGGTCGCGACCGACCGCCTGTCGGCCTTCGACCACATCCTTCCCAATGGAATTCCCGACCGGGGCAAGGTGCTGACCCAGCTGTCGATCTTCTGGTTCTCGCAAACCGACACGTTCCAGGAGAACCACCTGATCTCAGGCATGGTGCCCGACCTCCCGGCTGCTCTAAAGGATCATCGCGAAGAGCTGGCCGGCCGCTTCATGATCGTCCGCAAGGCCAAGCGGATCGACTTCGAATGCGTGGTCCGCGGATACCTTGCCGGCAGCGCCTGGAAGGAGTACCAGGACTCGCACACGCTTGCCGGCGAGCCCATGCCACCCGGATTGCGGCAGAGCGAACGCCTTGCGTATCCCACCTTCTCGCCCGCCACCAAGGCCGAGACTGGACACGACGAGAACATCAGCTTTGCGCAGCTCAAAAAGGAGCTGGGGGACGAGCTGGCGACCAGGCTTCGCGATGCGAGCCTCGAGCTGTACAAATTTGCTTCTGAGTTTTCCTCGCGTCGCGGACTGATCCTCGCCGACACGAAATTCGAGTTCGGCCTGATCGGCGACGACCTGATCCTCATCGACGAGGCGCTGACGCCAGACAGCTCACGCTTCTGGGACTCGGGGACCTACCTGGTCGGGACGTCGCCGGATTCGTACGACAAGCAGTTCGTTCGCGACTGGCTGACGGCGTCCGGCTGGGACAAGGAATCGGATCCGCCCCATCTCCCAGAAGACGTGGTGGCCCAGACGCGCCTGCGCTACCTCACCGCATACCAGCGCCTGGTGGGCAAGCCGTTGTTCCCACCCAAGCCGAGGAACGAACCGTGATCGCGCGAGTGATAGTGACGCCCAAGCCGGTGGTTAACGACCCGCAGGGGATCACGGTCAAGCAGGGCCTCGCCACGCTCGGGTTTCGCGAAGTCTC
>DASQAU010000270.1:0-10443 GCA_035635595.1 Candidatus Eiseniibacteriota bacterium | reverse complement strand
CGCCGCCCTCGCCGACGCACTCGGCCGCGAGCTGGTCGTGTGGGAAGAGACGCGGGCGCGCATCGAGCGTCGCGTCCAGCGGATGCACGAGGCGGGGCTGCTCGAGTCGCCCGAGGTGACCGAAGGCAACCTCCGCATGGCACGCATCCCGGCGGGACCGGCGCACGTCTTCAAGAACAAGCGCGGCATGGCGCCCGGGGTCGTCTACGAGGCGAACGGCAAGCGCGTTTTCGTGCTGCCCGGCGTGCCCCTGGAGATGAAGAGCATCTTCACCGAAGAGCTCGAGACTCAATTCCTTTCCGAAGGTTCAGCGGCAACGGTGCGTGAGCTCCGCTTCACGTTCGCGGTCGAGGCTCGCTTCTACCCGCTGATGAGAGAGCTCGAGCAGAGCTATCCGGACGTGTCCGTGGGCTCATACCCGAACTTCGAGACCAAGGAGCTCGTGATCCGCTGCCTCGGCGCGGACCCCAGACGCGTCGAGGACGTGCTCGAGGTCGTCCGCCGGCGGTCGGAGCAGCTGGGGATGGTCGGCGAATCTCGCTAGTGGTCAGGAGCCCGTGTATTCGGGCTCCTGCTTGGAAAGGAAGGACATGATCCCAATCGCCGCGTCGGTGCTGAGCGCCGCGCGGGCGAAGTTGGCCGCCTCGATCTCGAGCGCCTCATCCAGAGGAAGGTCGTAGCCCCGCCGCACCGCATCCTTGATCATCGCGATCGCGAACGTGGCCGCCTTGGCAAGCTTGCCGGCCAGGCCATCGACCGCAGCCTGGAACTCGTCCGGCGCGACCGCAACGTCGACCCAGCCCACCGCCTCCGCCTCGCGCGCCGACAGGCGCGTCGACTCGATCAGGTAGCGCATGGCCTTCGCCTTGCCGATCAGCCGCGGCAGGCGCTGCGTGCCGCCGGCGCCGGGAATGATGCCGAGAGCGGATTCGGTCTGACCAATGCGCGAGCGGCCGTCCTCGACCATGACCCGGTAGTCGCAGCACAGGGTCAGCTCGCTTCCTCCGCCCAGCGCGTGGCCGTTGATCGCGGCGATAACCGGCTTCGGGCAGTTCTCGATCGCTGAGAAATGAGCGTTGAGCCGTTTCATCATCGCGCCGACCTGGTCGACGGCATCAGGCGCGCCTCGGTCGATGGCGCCGAGCGAGGTCAGGTCCGCCCCGACGCTGAAGTATTTCTCGTAGTCCGAAGCAAGCACCACCACGCGCACCGACGGATCGCCGCCCAGCTCGTTGAAGGCTGACGCCAGCTCGACCATGAGGTCCTCGGCGATCGAGTTGTTGCCCTTGCGATGCATGACGACGCGGGCGATCGCGCCGTCACGTTTGACGTCGACGCACTCTCCCATCAGGCGGTGAACAAGGGAATGCCGCCTGCCACCTCGATCACAGCGCCGGTGATGTAGCCGGCTTCGTCCGAGCACAGGAACGCGATTGTGTTGGCGATGTCCTCCGGCTGCCCGAACCGCTTGAACACAGTGCGGGCCCTGAAGCGCTCGTAGAGCGGGTTGGTCTCTGCGGCGGCCTTGCCCGCCTCGGATTCGATGATCCCGGGCGCGATCGCGTTGGACGTGATGTTGTGCCGCCCACCTTCGAGGGCCGCCGTCTTCGCCAGACCGATGAGAGCCGCCTTCGTGGACGAATAGCTCGCCTGGCCGAACCCGCCCAGAGTGCCCGCGATCGACGACATGAAGATCAGGCGGCCGAATTTGTTCTCCACCAGGTACGGCCACACCTCTTTTGTGCAGTTGAAAGCGCCGGTGAGGTTGACGCGCACGTCCCGGTCCCAAAGCTCGTACGACTGGTTGGGGATCTGCGCCGCGTGATCGAGGGTCGCGGCGTTGTTGATCAGGATGTCGATCTTGCCGAACTCCTGCTTGACCTTCTTGAACACGTCGCGGATCTGGTCGCGGTTGGTCACGTCCATCTTGATCGCGAGCGCCTTACGGCCCATCTTGCGGATCTCTTCCGCGGTGCTGTTCGAATGCACCCAGCCCTGCGACACCGCCACCTGCGCCAGCATGCTGCCCTGCGCCTCCGCTGTCTTCTGCAGGTCGGGGTCGCTCTCGACCAGCACATCGGTGATGACCACATCGGCGCCCTGGCGCGCGAGCGTGAGCGCGTCCTGCCGGCCGAGCCCGCGCGAAGCGCCGGTGACAATTGCAACCCTGCCGGTTAGATCGAACATCTTCCCTCCATTAGTGCCGGACTCCGCCTCCCCCCATCCCGGCTGCGCCGGACTTCCCCCTGCGGGGGAAGGAACCAACTAGATTCTGATCGTGCTGCGCGAGTTGGCGATCGCGCGCGAGATGACCAGCCGTTGTATCTCGGCCGTACCTTCCCAGATCTGATAGATCTTCGCGTCACGAAACCATTTCTCGACGGGGTATTCCTTGATGTACCCGTAGCCGCCGAGGACCTGGATCGCATCGGTCGTCACTTCCATCGCCACATCGCCGGCGAAGCATTTCGCCATCGATCCTTCGGCGCGCTCGAACGGCATGCCTTGCGTCGCCATCCAGCCCGCCCGCCAGATGAGCAGGCGGGCAGCGTCGATCTTCATCGCCATGTCCGCGAGCTTGAACCCAATCGCCTCGTGCTGCCACAGAGGCTTGCCGAACTGCTTGCGTTCCTGCGCGTAATCAAGGGCGAACTCGTACGCGGCACGCGCGATGCCCAGCGCTCCGGCGGCCACCCCGGGCCGCGTCGCCTCGAGCGTCCTCAAAGCGCCAAGCGCTCCAGGACCTGCGTTGTCAGCGTCAGGCTCGCCGCCCAGCCGGTGATCGAGCGGTATGTGGCAGTCCTCGAGGATCACCTGCGCCGTATGGCTCGCTCGGACACCGAGCTTCTGCTCCTTGCGACCCATCCGCAGGCCGCTCGCGCCTTTCGGAACCAGGAAGGAGGCGATGCCGGCCGGTCCCTTCGATGGGTCCGTATTCGCGTAGATGACGTGGTAGTCGGCGATTCCGCCGTTGGTGCAGAACTGCTTGGTCCCGTTGAGCACGTAACCGTCGCCGACCCGGGTCGCCCGCGTCTTCATCGCGAGCGCGTCCGAGCCCGAGTCAGGCTCTGTCAGCCCGAGGCCGCCCAGGACAAGCTTGTCCGGATTCGTGAACTCCGGCAGCCAGCGCTTCTTCTGCTCTTCGGTGCCGCTGGCCCTGATTCCAGCCATCGCAAGCGCCATCGACTGGATGCACACCGCGATCCCGGCGCATCCCCAGTGCAGCTCTTCGTTGAGGATGAGCTCGGTCAGGAAGTCAAGGCCCTGGCCGCCGTACTCCTCCGGCAGGAATGCGGCGGGCGTCAGGCCAAGCCGGTGCGCCTTCTTGACGACCTCATACGGAAACTCCTCAGTCTCGTCGTGGTGCGCGGCAACCGGCCGGATCTCCTTCTCCGCGAACTCGTGCGCAAGCTGGCGGATCGCCTTCTGTTCTGGGGTCAGCGAGAAGTCGAGCGTCATGATTTGAAATCCGCGCTGGACTTTGTCAACACCGCCTCGCCCTTCTGATTGACCGCCCGCAGGTGGAGCTTGCCGGGGCCGGCCGGCTCGGCGGTGAAGGTAACGGTGTCACCCGGCACGACCATCCCGGCGAACCGGCAGTACAGTCGCGTGAGCTTGTCGGGACCGCCCGCGGCTTCTGCGGCGACCACTCCCACGAGCCCCATCTGCAGCATGCCGTGGGCGATCACGCCGGGAAGCCCGACCGAGCGGGCGAAATCGTCATCGAGGTGGATGGGATTGAGGTCCCCCGACGCCTGCGCGTACGCGGCGATCTGCTCCTTTGTGAAGCTGACGGAGCGCTCGCTCAAGGCCGAATCACGAACAGCGCTCTCGACCGACAAAGCGGTTCCCCTGCCTCGTCTTTGGTGTCTGTCTCGAAGCTGAGAAAGCGCATGCCTCGCCGGCTCACGTCGGATGCGACCCGGGCCTGGGACGTCACAGTCTCGCCCGGCTCAGGGTGGCGCGCCCACGTGAACTCCTGCTCGGCGTGCAGCAGGCGCGCGAAGTCGACGGCCGCCTCGTCATCGCCAAAAAGCTGCGGGGCGGTCACGCCCAGCGAATAGGCCGCGGCGAACGTCGGCGGCACGCCGGCCGCCGGATCGGCGCCGATCGCTCTCGCGAACTCGGCGGCCCGGTCATGCTCGACCAGGAAGTTGACCGGCGGGTACGTTCGCCCGGCTATCCCGCCCGCACCATTTCGTGGCTCGCCGGACGCTGACACCCCGCAAACGTTAAGACCTGTTTGGTCGGAGCCGCGCGAAGATCCGGCGCAGGAGCAGCGGGCGGATCGTGGTCCACGCCTCCATCACCGACGAGCGAGTCGAAGCCGCAACGTCGGGAGGCGCATACGCGGCGACGGCAAAACCTCCTGTCAGCACATCGACAGGCTCGGACGCCTCCGGGAATCGCTCCTGCAGGCGCCGGCCAAGCTCGAATGGAGTCTCGCCCGGCGGGCGTTTGGCGCCGGCCAGCTCGGAGAGCCTGAGCATGCGTTTCCAGACGCCCATCACGGTCCGGGGCCGCAAGTACCTGGCCACCGCGGCCAAGAGGACGAGGATCATTGCCAGGAGCACGCCGAGGATGCTGGTCAGGGTGCCGGCGTCGGGAACCGTGAACTTGAAGCCCGCTTGGGCAATCCCAAGGTTGTTGGGGTCCTGGATCCCACGCGGGTCTCCGGTCGGCAGAGGCAAGCCACCCGTCCCACCGACGACACCGCCCGGGACGTCGCAGTTCTCATCCCGAAGACACAGGTTCTGGCCGTTGCTTCCACGGGTGATAGGGCTGTATCCGCCCGCGTCGGGAGTTGGCTCGAATGGGATCCAGCCGTATCCGGGGAAGTACGACTCGACCCACGTGTGAGCGTCCTCGCCCCGGACGATGTAGCTCTGGGTGTTGCTGTCGAACGACCCGGGTCCAAACCCGTTGACGAGGCGGGTCGGAATTCCCAGCGAGCGAAGCATGTCTCCCATCGCCGTGGCGAAGAACTCGCAGTAGCCCTGCTTCGACGTGAAGAGAAAGTACTCCAGCTTGTCGCGCCCAATCGGGGCTGTCGGCGGGGCCAGTGTGTACTTGTAATTCGAAGTGTCGCGAAGGTAGGTCTGAATCGCCGTCGCCTGGTCGTAAGGGTTGGTCGCACCGGCCGCGCTCACGATGGTGACGGCCAGGTCATGAATTCGCTTCTGCACGTCCGGGCTGCGGTACGTCTGGGCCGGCACGGTCGCGAACTGGTCGAGCCAGTCGGGATAGTTTGTGCCTGCGCCCCGCAGCTCCGCGTCGGTGGCTGTCGAATACTCGGTGTACGCCACGTAGGTCCCCACCGAGGTCGGAGGCTGGACGCTCGACAGCCGGTCGATTGAGGTCAGCCTCCCGGTGCTCGAGTTGGGTGGCAGGATCACCTCGGTCGCGAGGGTGTCGCGGTCGACGCGATAGAGCTGGCCGGGGTAGAAGAGGATGTCGGCGTACCCGATCGGCGGGCGAAGCATCTTCACCTTGAACCCCGCGACGGCAAGCTTCTGGTACGGCTCGTCGTAGGGCGGGACCTCGTTCTTGCCGAGTGACGCGCGGACCCCAGGCGCTCCGGGCCATCTCCACTCTGTGCCCAAAGTCAGTGTCACGTTCACGCCGCGGAAGTACCTCGGGCCGGTGTCTCCGATGATCGTGTACGTGAAGACCGGGTCCCGCGTGCGAGCAAGTGGTCCACCGAGCGGGACGTCGGTCGTAAATCCTGTCGTCCCGCCCGAGGCCGGCCCATTCCCTAAGGCGCCCGGGCGGCTGAGCCGCTGCTGCAGCTGAGCCCAGTTGGAGAACAGGCTCGATTCGAGGTCGAGAGTTCGATCGGCCGTGGACAGAGGCGGAAGCATGATGCCAAGCACGATCAAGGCCGCCATCGCGACGAGCCCGCTCTCCCAGAAGTCCCACCTGGCGTCACCCGTCAGCTTGACGTGGGCACGCGTGGCGCTCGCGATCGAGCCGGTGTAGTTCGTCCAGAGCAGCAGGGCGAGAGTCAAGACGAGGATGGCCAGCGTGTATCCGTTCTGGTCGTTCTCTCCAGGGCGGATGTTGAGGAGGTTGGTGGCGAACGCCGCCGCGCCCGGAACGAGGCCGAGCATCGGCTTGCGCCAGCGCAGCACGCACCAGCTCAACCATCCACCTGTGACCCACATCAGCCAGCAGATCAGGAGGAGATAGAAGGAGAAGTCGGTCGAGGCGGAGCCATCAAGGATTCGCCCCCACCAGATCCCGATGAGGCCCTGGTCCAAGGGGTCGGTTTTGTGCAGGGCGTGCATGGCGGGCCAGGCCTGGATGAAGGCCACCACCGGACCCAGGATCGTGCCCGCACCGAGGGCCACCGGCCAGGGGATAGGAAGCACGGCGAGCACCGCCATGAACAGCACACCGCTCAACGCGATGAGCGGGATGACGTCGATGCCGTTCACCCACCCGGCTGTCGCAGTCGAGCGCGAGATCGCGAAGGTAAGAAGCAGGACCAAAAGCGCGGACCACCACAGCCCGCCCTGCATGGACGACCGCGCGCTGCCCCACATCCGACCCGGGAAGAGCTGCAGGCGCCCGCTAGGCGATGCGGATTGCATCTCTCGTCCTCACCAGCCGCGCAAAGTCATCTCCACACCGCACGACGTACAGGTCCACGTCCTGGCCCAAATCGAAGCTCGGGTTCTGGTCTGGGCCGCCGAAGCTCCCGACGTCGAGATAGAAGACGATCAAGGTCGAGCGCCGACCGCGCACCGCCTGCAGCAGCCGGACCCACTCCGGATCCGCGCTCGGCGTGATGACTGCGATCGCGCGCCGGGGCAGCCTGCGGATCTTGTCCCACGCGAGGGTTTGGGTCAGCGCCGTGCGCCCGTCGGCTTGGGCGACGGCCAGGTAGTCGAGGATGAGCCGGTCCTGGCGCACCGCTCTGTGCGGCTCGAGGATGGTGCCCTTGGAGTCGTTGGCGACGAGCCCGACCTGGCGGCCGCGGCTGTGTACCTGGGCAGCCATCGACGCGGCGAGACTGATTGCGTACTCGACGGTGGACTCCTCACCGTCTCCGAAATGCACGCCGCGATCGAGGTCGAGGAGGATCCAGAGGTCCGTCGTGAGCGGCTGCTCGAACGTCTTCGACATCAAGCGGCCGTGTTTGGTCGAGAGCGGCCAGTGGATGCGGCCGAAGCTGTCGCCGGTCGTGTAGTCGCGAACGCCACCGGTCTCAGGTGGGTAGTCGGCCCAGGCGCCGAAGCTCGGCGAGCTGCCGACCTGCTGAGCGCTCGGCGTGAGCAGGTCGGGGATCGGCCGGACGCGGGGGTACACGAGGATGGATGTGCGCTCGGTCAGCTTCAGCGCCCGCTCGAAGAGTCCAAACGGTTCGCGCACTCGCAGCGAGGTCGGCCCGAACGCCATCCAGCCCCGCCGGCGGTACACACCGCGCGCCTTCCACTTCACGACCTCGCCGCCCACCGAGATCACGCGGCCGGGCTGGTAGTCGGGGATCTGGCTCAGGTCGCGAACCTCGACCCACGGCGCCGGCACCCAACCACTGCGACGGACCTCGATCGCCTCTTCGTACGACTCACCGACCGTGGGGATGCCGGGGTCGAGCCGGCGCGTCAGCTTCATCCCGCGGATGGCCAGACGCGGCCAGGCCCACGCGACGACGAACAGGAGGCAGAGCGCGTACGCAAACGCGTAAGCGGGCCGGATCCCGGTGAGCCACGTGAAGAAAAGCAGCAGGCCGAGCGAGGCGGCGAAGGCGACCTTGCTCATGTCCCCAGGCTAGTGCCGGAGGTTACCCGTCGTATGCCATCTGGGGAACGTGCTCGCGCTCAAGCAACCCGGCCACGAGCTTGCCCGCGCTCTGCCCCTGCATCTCTGCGTTGGGCCGCAGGATGATGCGGTGCGCCAGCACCGGTTCGGCGAGCACCTTGATGTCGTCAGGCAGCACGTAGGTCCGACCCTGTACGGCGGCCAGCGCCTGGCTCGCGTGGAACAGGTTCAGCGTGCCGCGCGTGCTGGCGCCAAGTGCAACTTCGGGGTTGCCGCGCGTGCGGCCCACAAGCCGGGCTATGTACTCGCGCAGCTCGGGCTTCACGAACACGTCGCGAACCGCGGCCTGCGCGGCCTTCAGCTCGTTCGGCGAGACGACCGGCTGCAGCTCGATCATCGGAGACTCGACCTTGTGCTGGTTAAGCAGGTTGGCCTCTTCCTTCTCCGACAGGTAGCCGAGCCGGACCTTCATCAGGAACCGGTCGAGCTGGGCTTCGGGTAGTGGAAACGTGCCTGAGTACTCGACGGGGTTTTGCGTTGCCATGACCATGAAGGGCTTCGGCAGGGGATGCGTGTCCCCATCGATCGTGACCTGGCGCTCCTCCATGGCCTCCAGCAGCGCCGCCTGCGTCTTGGGGCTAGCGCGGTTGATCTCGTCCGCGAGCAGGACCTGGGCGAAGACCGGGCCCGGCCGGAACTCGAAATCGCTGAGCTTCTGGTTGAACGCGCGGACACCGGTCACGTCCGAGGGCAGGAGGTCAGGCGTGAACTGGATGCGCCGGAACGTGCAGTCGAACGAACGCGCGAGCGCTTTGGCGAGCATCGTCTTGCCGACGCCGGGGACATCTTCGATCAGGAGGTGGCCTTCGCAGAGCAGAGTGACGAGGCAGAACCGGATCTCGTCGTCCTTGTTGACGATGGCACGACCGACATTCGCCATGACGGCGTCGGCGACCCGGGTGACGACTTCGACTGCCCCCACTCCCGCGATTATAGGTTCGCCATCGGCGCGCCCGATCTCAGGTCAATACGCTGCAGGGGTACTTTTGGTTCCGCAAAGCGTTACGCGAATCAAACTCACAGCGTCTTCTAAGCAGTGATGAGAGTCTGGGCGGCCGCTCTGGCTGTGCTCGCGACGTTTGCATGCGGCTCGGCCGCGGGCACTGCTGTGGGCTCACCCCTCAGCGTGAACCAGCTCAAGTTCAAAGTCCTCGACGCGGTCGGCTCGCCCATCTACTGCGATCCCGACTACTACCCTATCGCCCGCCTTGACGGCGAGAAGACGAACGCGATCGCGAAGTATCCGGAGATCAAAGCCGACGCCGAGCAATACGCGGCCATCGTCGTGCACGAGAACCTTCCCGGCGGCGAGCTCTCCGACGATCAGAAGCTGGTCGTGTACCGCGCCTGGAAGCTGCTTCGCGCGCTGACCTTGACGCAGGCCGGCAGCGACTATTCGTTCTCGTACCGCGTCCTCTCGAAGGGCGGCGCCGCCTCGTACTTGATGGTCACCGGCACTGTTCGCGTTGACGGAGTGGTCACGGTGAGCTCGCGTACGCCCACCGGGGCTCCGATGTGCCCGATCTGTCTGGCCGCCTCGACCCTCATCTCCACTCCCGACGGCGCGGTCCGCGTGATGGACGTCAAGCGAGGCACGGTGGTCTGGACGGCGGCTGCCGATGGCACGAGGGTCGCCGCGCCCGTGCTCGAGGTCGGCAGCATGGAAGCGCCCGCCGGCCACCGCGTGGTCCACGTGGTGTTGGCCGACGGCCGCGACTTGCGCGCGTCGCCTGGGCACCCGACCGCGGACGGCGGACTGCTCGGCTCACTCGCGGCCGGGGACATGCTCGACGGCTCCCGGATCGTCCTGTGGGAGCTGGTCTCCTATGCGGGCGAGCGGACATATGACCTTCTGCCCGCGGGACCGACCGGGACTTACTGGGCGAACGGCGTCCTGCTGGCCAGCACTCTTACGAAACCTCTTCCTCTTCCACCAGGCGAAGGTGGCCGCTGACGTCAAGGCCGAGGTGTCGCGCGAAGAAGCCGGCAACTCGCTCGACGTACAGCGAGCGGTCGGCGAAGTACGCGCCCGTGTGTGGGGCGCCCTGGACGATCCAGATCTCGCGCGGGCCCCGGTACGCGTCATAGAGGCGGCGGCTGTGATTGACCGGCGTGATGTCATCGGCGCCGCCGTGGATGAAGAACAGCGGCCGCGGCTCGAGTGAGCTGAGGACATCCCGCGGGCGGCACTCCGAGATCCAGCTTCGTGTGCGCAACCAGAACATCACGCCCGCCAGCCAAACGAAGGGCGAGCCGGGCAGCTTCGAAGCGCGACGGACGTTTTCGATCATCAAGGTGCGCAGGTCGCTGAACGGACTGTCGAGCACCAGCGCCTCCACACCCGGCTCGCCTGCGGCGCCGAGGAGCGAGACGACAGCGCCCATCGAGTAACCGAGCAAACCGATCCTCGCGTTCGCGATTCTCTTACGTGCGAACGCGATCACCGCTTGCAGCTCGAGGACCTCTTTGATCCCAAACGTGATTGGCGCGCGATCGCTGCCCGGCATGCCGCGATACGAATAGAGCACCACGTTGAATCCCTTGCGCCACAATGCTGCCGCGATGCCGAGCGAACCCTGGCGCTGGCCCTTGTGCCCCCCGGAGACGATGACGGTCTGC
>DASQAU010000269.1:0-1512 GCA_035635595.1 Candidatus Eiseniibacteriota bacterium | reverse complement strand
AGCGGCCACGGCGACGACCGAACCCGAAAGCCCGGCATCCACAGAGCATCTCATGGAGGCGATTTGTGCCCCAGACAACATAGAAGCGGCGTTGCGTGCAGTGGTGCGCAACAAGGGGGCACCCGGCGTCGACGGCATTACAGTCAAACAGCTGCCGGGCATCCTCAAAGCGCGCTGGTCCGAGATCGAAGATCAACTGCTCCAGGGGCGCTACCAGCCACAGCCGGTGCGTCGGGTGAGGATCCCGAAGCCGGCCGGCGGGACGCGCAACCTCGGCATTCCAACCGTGATCGATCGCGTGATCCAGCAGGCGGTCCTGCAGCGGCTTCAGCCGCGGTGGGACCCGACATTCAGCGAGCACAGCTACGGCTTCCGGCCGGGCCGCTCCGCTCACCAGGCGATGGCACAGGCACAAGCCTACGTCATCGACGGCTACCGGTTTGTCGTAGATATCGACCTGGCCAAATTCTTCGACCGGGTCAATCACGACCGACTGCTCGCCGCGGTGGCGAAGCGGGTTTCGGATCGGCGGGTTCTCCGGCTCATCCGGGGATATCTGACTGCCGGTGTGCTCGATGGCGGGTTGTTCGAGGAAAGCCGGGAGGGGACCCCGCAAGGCGGCCCGCTCTCGCCCTTGCTCTCGAACCTCGTGCTGGATGAACTGGATCGCGAGCTTGAGCGTCGCGGCCACCGGTTCGTGCGGTACGCGGATGACTGTAACATCTACGTGCGCAGCGAAAAGGCCGGCCGGCGGGTCATGGCAAGCCTGACCCGCTTCATCGAAGGACGCCTCAAACTGCAGATCAACACGGAGAAGAGTGCCGTCGCTCGGCCGTGGCACCGGTCGTTCCTAGGCTTCACGGTCAAGGATGACGCGGCGTTCCGGCGGTGCATCGCCGACAAGGCCGTGACCCGGTTCAAAGACCGAGTTCGCGAACTGACGCGGCGGCATCGGGGCGTCAGCCTGGAGAAGATGATCGCCGACCTGAACCCGTTCGTGCGAGGGTGGGCCGGGTACTTCGGCTTCAGCCAGTGGCGCGAGTTGCCATCGCTGGATGGCTGGATCCGACGGCGCCTGCGTTGCGTCGTCTGGGTCCAGTGGAAGACGCGAGGCCAGCGCTATCGTGAGCTCCGTCGGCTCAAGGTCTCCGAACGGTCGGCCAGTGCGGCCATCTTCAGCCCCAAGGGACCCTGGCGGCTGAGCTTCTCGGAAGCTCTGCATCGCGCCTTCACCAAAGCTCGCTTCCGTCGTCTCGGCCTGATCTCCATGGAAAAGCTGGCGGGTGCTTAATCCGCCGAACCGCCGTGGTACGGACCCGTATGCCCGGTGGTGTGGGAGGGGTGGCATCGCGAGATGTCCCCCTATCCCGATTGACAGAGCGAGCACGGTGCTAGGCTGAACGGGCGGGGCTCAGGCAGCAAGGCGCAGCGCCTCCTTTTTGTGCTCGCGCAGATCATCCATGTTGAGATAGCGATGCTGCTCGAGCCAGTTCTCGTGGGTCTCGACCGCAA
>DASQAU010000268.1:0-2666 GCA_035635595.1 Candidatus Eiseniibacteriota bacterium | reverse complement strand
CCGCGGCCATCCGCCGGAACTCCTCCCAGAACTGGACGCGGAGCTGCGGGTCGACGCCCACAGTCGGCTCGTCGAGGAGAAGGAGCTGCGGCTTGTGCACCAGGGCGCACGCGAGCGAGCAGCGCTGCCGCATGCCCCCGCTCAGAGTTGCAACCACGGACCGGCGCCGGTCATAGAGCTCGACCAGCTCGAGCGCTTCCTTGACTCCCTCCTCGGCGCCGTTGATCGCGCCGAAGAACCGCACGTTCTCCTCCACCGAGAGGCCTGGATACAGCGCTGCCTGCTGTGTCATGTAACCGACGTGGTGCAAAACGCCGACGTTCGGCATGCGCTGGCCGAGGACGGTCACATTCCCCGCATGGGCCTCGATGAGGCCGACCAGCGCGCGGATGAGCGTCGTCTTGCCCGCGCCGTTTGGCCCGAGCAGGCCGTAGATCTCACCGCGCCTGACGCGGAGCGTCACACCGTCGAGGGCTTTGACCGCCCCAAACGACTTGGAGACGTTCTCCACGTTGACGGCGAAGGTTTCACTCACGATTCCCTCCTTTCGGGCGCCATCGCGCGCAGCCAGTTTTCCGCCAGCAAAGTCACCGCCTGCTCTCCTGCGATGTCAAAGCCCAGCAATCGCTCGGCCAGCGGCCGGGTCATGAGATGGAAAAAGACCGGCCCAACGAACGACTGAAGCGCAAGCACCGGGTGCATCTGGCGCAGGCGGCCCGCCTGCATTTGCTCCAAGAAGTAAAGGACCAGCGAGCCCACTATCGTCCGGAGCACATCCTGTGCCGCCTCCGCAGTGTCGGGGGCCAGGGAGCTCATCTCAAAGAAGAGGGCACGCAAGATCCCGACGCGGCTCTCGCCCGCGGCATAGAAAGTGCGATAGACGGTCCTGGCGATCTCTGGCATCACCACACCTGGCTCTTCGCCGCGCCTCTTGTTGAGCAGCTCTGTCACGGGATCCAGAGGCGAGTACTGGTGCATGAGGCTGGTGAACAATGCCGCCTTGCCGGGGAAGAGGCGGTAGAGGGTCGCGCGGGACACCTCGGCCAGGGTCGCGAGGTCGTCCATCGAAAGCGCGGTCAGCCCGTGTGCACCGACCAGCCTGAGACCGGCCTCGAGGATTCGTTCGCGCGCGCCAGGCTCCGGCTCGATCTCGAGGGCATCGAGCAGCTCCTCGCGCGATTGGAAGGCACGATAGAAGCTGGCCCGGGAGACCCCGGCTGCTGCCGCGAGCTCGGCCACTGTCGGGCTTCCTCCCTTGGCGAGCAGGCCTCGGGCTTTGCCGAGGATCTTTTCCCTGGTCGCGACCACCCTGGGACGAGACTAGATTAGACGTCCCGTCTTGTCAAGTGTCACTCGATCGCCTGCTTCTCGGAGATCGTGCGCCGAGTCTCCGCATAAGCCGCGGCCAGGCGTTTCCAGCCGAGTCGCTCGGTGATCTCGCCGTACTCCTCGCTAAGAGCGCCGGCTTCGTCCAACCGGCCCCGCTGAGCCAGGAACGTGGCCAATGCGAGGGCGGATTCAGCCCTCGGCAGCAGGTACTCCGTGTGGGCCACAACGTGCAGGCCGTGGCGCAGCGCTGATTCGGCCTCCTCGTCGCGTCCCTGGGCGACTCGGATCAGGCCTAGCTGGATGTTGACTTCGGCGATTGCAGTGATGTCTCCGTCCCGAAGGGATACCACGGCGCGATCGACAAACCTGTCCGCGGCGTCGAGGTCACCAAGCTCCAGTGCCGCACGTGCGCGAAGTCCCAGCAGCTCGCTGCGGTTCCACCGCTCTCCGCTGACTTCGCTCAGCTCGAGCGCTTGATCCGCCACACGGGCGGATTCCGCAAAGCGTCCCGCATACAGCAGCGTGAAGCCGAGGAATCGAAGCGCGCTGATCTGGTGTTGCACTGCTCCAGCCTCGGCAGCGTCGAAAGCGTAGCGGCGCACGGCGGCCTCGGCAGCAGTCAGGTCGCCGTCGAACAGGTGCTTGGCGGCACGGTCGAACTCCAGACGAAGGAGGACGTCTCGGAAGCCATGTGCGACGGCAATGTCCTCGGCCTCCTTCGCGCGACGCAGCGACACGGCGGCGTTTCCACGCATCCTTTCGGCTGGGACGAGGCGCGCCGTAATCGCCGCCTCCTGGGCGGCGTCTCCGATCGCGCGCGCCTGCTCGATGAGTCGCTCGTTTACCTCAACGAACGCCTGCAAATCGCCTTGAGAGAAAGCTACGAAGCTGCCTATGAAGCGAGCTCCAATCTCGCCCGGCAGATCACCAGCTTTGCGGCACGCCTCAACCGCTCGCTCAACAGTGCGCGCGAAATCCTCGATCGAACGCTCACCGCTCCACATCTGGATGAGTGCCTCAGTCCTGCGGGCGGTGGCGACAAGGCCCAGCGATCCAGCTTCATCCGCAATTGCTGCGGCCTCAGCGGCGGCTTCGGCGGCTCCGCGGTAGTCGGCTTTCATCACCAGAAGCTGGGTTTCGAGCAGCCGAACTCTGGCCCGGGTCTCGAGTCCGCCGCCGTCCGGCAGCGCTGAAGCTGCCGAGCGAACGATGTTCAGAGCTGACTCCAGCACCCGCACCTCGTGTCGGGTGCGGGCCTTATCGCCCGTCGCAAGCGCCCACAGCAACGCGCGACGCGCCCGTTCCGTCAAAACGTCGCCTTCCAGAGCGAGCTCGGC
>DASQAU010000267.1:0-22000 GCA_035635595.1 Candidatus Eiseniibacteriota bacterium | reverse complement strand
TGGTGCCGGTCGTGCCGGTCGTCTGGCCCGTGCTCTGGCCGGTGGAGTGGTTGCCAACTGTGCCGGTGGTTCCGGTCGTCTGGCCGGTGCTCTGCCCGGTTGAGTGGTTGCCGACCGTGCCGGTCGTGCCGGTCGTCTGGCCGGTGCTCTGGCCGGTGGAGTGGACGTTGCCGACGGTTCCTGTGGTGCCGGTCGTCTGGCCTGTGCTCTGCCCGGTCGAGTGGACGTTGCCCACCGTTCCGGTCGTGCCGGTGGTCTGGCCGGTGCTCTGCCCGGTCGAGTGGTTGCCGACGGTGCCGGTGGTGCCGGTGGTCTGGCCGGTGCTCTGCCCGGTCGAGTGAACGTTGCCGACCGTGCCCGTCGTGCCGGTCGTCTGGCCGGTGCTCTGCCCGGTGCTGTGAAGCGCGGTCGACACGGCGCTGTTCGTGGTCACGCCAGTGCTCGGACCGGTGCTTTCGCTGTCTGCATCGCCGGTCTTCTCAGGTCCCTTGAGGCTGACCTTGACCGTGGCGCTTTCCTTGGCCTTGACGTCGCTGCCGGCGCTGGCCTTGGCGCTTTCACTGGCCTTGACGTCGCTGCCGGCGCTGGCCTTGGCGCTGCTGCCGGAGCTGGCCTTGACGTCGGTCTTGGCCTTCGCGGTAGTGCTCACCGTTGCGCTGCCGCCGGCCTTCGCCTGTGAGCTGGCACTTGCCGAACTGTTGGAAGCCTGTGGCGCCGGCGCCGGCGCGGGTGCCGGTGCGCTGGCGGCCTTTGCCGCCGGCTGGCTGCTCGAGCCACCCTTGGCCTTGCTCTTGTCGCCGTCTCCGCTCCCGCCTATCTGGTGGTCGCTCTTATGGGCGGGAGTGTCACTTCGCTGAACCACCGCTGACGCGCTGGTTCGGTCTTGGGACTTGCCCTGCCCATGCGAGTTGTCTGCAGCCAGCGCGGGCGATGTCCGCGCCAGCATGAGCAGAAGCCCCGCCATGAGTACGAAAGCGTTGACGACCAGTCGCCGAACGAGCGCAGGTCGACTCGCTAAGAATTCCCCGAACGTCTCCAATGCCCACCTCCACGTGGATGAGCGATTGCCTCGCCGCCATCCTGGACATGGACCCCTTCGTGCACGGGGATATGTCGCAGAACGCCCCGCTCAGCGTTCCCTAATAGGGCAATCCCTTGAAATGACAACGCAAACTGGGCCGCTTGTAACCACGGAGGAAGTCAGCTGACCACCCAAACCGCATCCCTGCTGACGATGGACGAGGCTACCGACAAGGCGGCCGTAAGCGCGTTCGCGGAGGAGATTCTCAGCGGTACAGGTTGGAGTCTCGAGAAGGTGCGCCGCAAGTCATCGCGGTTCGAGCCACCTGACTGGTACTCGACGCAGTTCGACCTCTACATAGATAAGGACGGGGAGGAGCGCCGGCTTCGACTCGTCGCCAAGGGCGCGCTCAACCCTGAGGCGTGGGAGCGTCTCAGCGAACGGCTCATTCGTCAGGGCGCGGGCAGACCCTGCGACCCAATCGGCGGCCTCGGATATCCACGACTCTTCCCAGAGTCCCAGCACGCCTACTGGTTCTATCCCTTCGACCCGACCATGCCCAACCTTCCCTCGGCGACCGATCCGGTCCGCATGGCGGGAGTGCTGCTCGGTTTGCAGGACGAGATGGAACTGATCCTCAACGCCTCCCGCCGCCTGGACATCGACACGGTCAGATACGTCCCCGAGGTCGGCGCGATCCTGCACTACACGTTGGACACGCCCGCGGCAAAGCTCAATGTTTTTGGCAAGGTTCAACCGGGCCATCGCGGGCTGCGCACGTATCGAATCGTCGATGGGCTCTGGGAGGCGGCCAAGCGGTACCCCGGCTTCCTGAACCTTCCGCGGCCGCTCGGGTACGTGGAGGATTTCGGGCTCCTGCTCGAGGAAAGGGTGCGTGGGCGGCCCGTAGGCGGCAACCGACTCAGCGCCGATTTCATGCTCACCGGCCCAGCAGCGGCGGAGGCGCTGGCGGTGATCCACGAGTCAGGTGTGGAGTCCGATGAGCGGATCCTGATCGAGAACGAGCTCGGGCGCCTGGATCGGGTGGCCGATCAGTTCACATACGTCCTCCCGACCGGGCACTTCCTGCTGATGGACCTCATCGCGCACATGCGGGATCACGTGCGCAGGACTGAGGAGGAGGACCTGCTGCCCACTCACGGCGACATGAAGTACGACCAGTTCATGCACCACAACGGCGAGATGACGCTGCTCGACTTCGACTACTTCGCGATCGGAGAAACCAGCTACGACCTGGGCAAGTACTGCGCCTACACCATGCCGTCGGCGCCGAAGAACTGGCAGGAATCGGTCGCCGCCGAAGAGACACGAGTTCAATTCCTGAAGCGGTACATGGAGCTGCGCCCAGACGCGACGCTCCAGAGGTTTCCCGTCTACGAGGCGCTCCAGCTGGCGCTGCGCGCCATGGCCTCGATGTGGGCTCAGCACTCGGGCTGGGAGCGGATCGCGGAAACCTTCCTGGTCATGGCCTTCGAGCGATTGAAGAGCCGGCTGCCCGAGGGGGTCTCTTAACGGCCGCAAACGGGGCGCTTAAGCGCTTCGGCGATTCCTTTTACAAGCTTTTACCCGATCGGCGCCGGGATGCCACAGGGCACCCGTCAGACTCAGCGGCCGGTCATGAGAGTCCTGTCCTGGTTCGCCGGCACCCTCGTCGTCATTGCGCTCGGCGTGGGCGCATCGACAGTGATGCGTGCGCAGACGAGCCCCACGCATGCGCGCACGGTGGCGAAGCCGGTGGTGGTCGCCGCCTTCAACGGCGTCGAGGCCAACGATCCGGCGCCCCAGCGCATGATCCCGCGGCCTACTCCCGACCCGAGCCCGACGCCTCCCCCAGCAGCGGCTCCTGCCGCTCCGGCCGCGGCCGCACCGGCCCGTCCGGCACCGCGGCCCGCGATCGTAGTCGGTTCGACGCAGCAGGCGCTCATCAACCAGGATCGTGCCGCCAGCGGGCTCGGACCGCTCACGTGGAACTCCTGCCTGTACAACGTCGCCAAGAGCAACGCCGCCCGCATGGCGGCTGCGGGCGCCATCTCACACGCGAACGGACCTCAGGTCGACCTCACATGCGGGCTCGGTCACCAGGCGGGCGAGAACGTCGGCTGGTGGTCGGCCGGCATCAACGACTCGCAGCTGAACACGATGTTCATGAACAGCGCCGGCCACCGTGCCAACATCCTCGGTCCCTACCACTATGTCGCTACGGCCTGGGTCGTAGCCCCAAACGGCGCCGCCTACATCGCAGTAGAGTTCAGCTAGAGCCCTGAATTCGTGGCCGAGTAGGCCGGTTCTACTCGGCGTTTCCCTCTCGAAGCGCATCAGTGCGGGCATCTGCCGCGCACAAGCGAGCGCTCGGAGGAGGAGCGCGCAGGATGGTTACCGCACCTTCCGGTCGTGGCGGCCAGCAAGCGCTCTGGGTCAGGCCATTCCAGTGGCTGTGGGCAAAGCGAGCGTGGGTCGCCGGCGTCGTCGGCGTCGTGTTCCTCGCCTCGACCCTTTACGTGCTTTGGGTGGTACACGACCTGCCCGATCCCAGCCAGGACGTTCTGGCGGCGGGAGATGTCGTCGTGCTCGACCGCAACGGCAAGCTCATCGAGGATTGGAACCCCAACGGCCACTATCACATCAACCTTGGCCTGAAGGACATAGGGCCGTACGCCGCCAACGCCGTGCTGGCGGCGGAGGATCGCAACTTCTACAGCCACGGCGCGATCGACCCGGCCGCCGTTGCCAGGGCGGTGTGGGTCGACATCACGACCCGTGGCTTGAACGAGGGCGGAAGCACCATCACTCAACAGCTGGTCAAGATCCAGCTGCTCACACCGACGAAGTCCATCAACCGCAAGGTCCAGGAGATCGCGCTCGCAGTCGTCATCGAGCAGCGCTACTCGAAGGACCAGGTCCTCACCATGTATCTCAACCGCGTCTACTTCGGCCACGGCGCTTACGGCCTGGGAGCGGCTGCCAAGACCTACTTCAACCAGGACGCGAAAAGCCTGACCGCTGCACAGGCGGCCTTTCTTGCAGGCCTGATCCAGGCGCCGACCGCATACGACCCGGTGCAGCACTACGACCTGGCGCGCGAGCGCGAGCTCTACGTCATCCAGGGCATGGTCTCCACCGGCAAGCTGAGCCCGGCGGACGCTGAGAAAGCTACCAGCGAGGACGTCAAGGCTTCGCTGAAGATCCAGCCGACGGCTCGCCAGAGCGCGGCGCCGCACTTCGTCGACCACGTGCTGGCCAAGCTCGAGTCGATGTTTGGTTCGGCAGCAATCCAGCAGGGTGGGCTGACAGTCCACACCACCCTGGATCTCACGATCCAGCAGGCGGCCCAGCAAGCGGTCGCCGACGGGGTGAAGGATCTCAGCTCGAGCAACGTCAACAACTCGGCCCTCTTGGCGGCCAATCCGAAGACGGGCGAGATTCTCGCGTGGGTCGGCTCAGCCGACTACGGAAACGACGCGATCGCGGGTCAGTTCGACGTTGTGCTGTCCAGGCGGCAGCCGGGGTCCTCGTTCAAGCCTTACGTGTACGAGGCCGCGCTGCGTGACAAGAAGATCACATGGGCGACCATCCTTCACGACAGGCTGACCAACTTCAACGGCTACATGCCGCGGGACTTCGACAACGGCGGCATGGGCGACATCCCGGCGCGCACGGCGCTGCTCTACTCCCGCAACATCCCCGCGGTCGAGGTTGCCCGCATGGAGGGCATGTCGAACGTGATCTCGCTGGCCCAGCAGATGGGCATCAAGAGCCGGCTGGACCCAGGCCTATCGACCTCGATCGGTGGAAGCGACGTCACGCTCTTCGAGCACCTGCAGGGCTATGAGGTGTTCGCCAACCAGGGTCAGCGTGTCGACCTGAGCGTCATACGCCAGGTTGACGGCGGCTCCGGCAATGCCGTCTACAAGCATGACAACCCCAGCAGCACCACCGTCCTCACGCCCGCCGAGGCGTATTTGATCACGGGAGTCCTCAAGGACTACCAGAACCAGTGGGGCTTCGGCTGGAATCGCCAGATGGCGAGCAAGACCGGCACCAGCGACAACGGCCGCGGCGGGATCCCGGACTCCTGGATCATGGCCTACAGCCCCGACATCGCCGTGGGAGTCTGGGTCGGCAACACCGCGCCGGACGGCGGCGGCGGCCTGATCAAGGCTTACGGCGAGATGGTCGGCAAGAGCGTGATGAAGCGGTTCGTCAACGCGCTCCCCGCGAACATGCACAGCTGGTACTCGCAGCCCGCCGGCATCACGCGCGGGTGCAATGGCAAGGACACGGAGTACATCTTCCTTGCCGCGGGCTGCAGCTCAACGCCCACTGCGTTACCGACAGCTTCCCCATCGCCTTCTCCGTCACCTTCGCCATCACCCTCGCCGTCGGCGAACCCTTCACCGTCGCCCTCGCCGGCGCCAACTCCCCCACCTGCTTCCCCGTCACCGATCCCTACGCCGTCGCCGTCACCGCCCCCCGCCACACCCAGGCCGACACCCTAGGCCAAGACGATGAGCGAAAGCCCATTCCTGGACAGCGTCGAGCGCCGCCGGCCCGGTTCCTCCATGCGCGCGTACGTCACGCGGACGCTGCCGCACAGCTCGGCGATCGTGGTCGCCAACCGGGCGCCGCATGAGCCGCGGCCGGAGGGTGGCTTCACCCGAGGAGCAGGCGGGGTGATCACCGCTCTGCTGACCATGGCCGAGGTCACCGGCGCCGAGTGGGTGGCCTGCGCCCGAACCGATGCCGAGCGCGAGCTGGTCGCGCAGCAAGGCCCCACGGCCGCGGTTCCGCTGATTCGGGGCGAGACACGCCTGCACTACGTGACCCCAACCCCCGAGCAGTACGACCAGTACTACTCGGTGATCGCCAACCCGGTCCTGTGGTTCCTGCAGCACTACCTCTGGGACCTCGGGCAGCAGCCGATCATCAACGGCCGGATTCACCGCGCCTGGACCAACGGATACGTTGAGGTCAACAAGCAGGTGGCCCGGCGGGTGGCGGAGGTTGCCGGCCGGCTACCCGAACGGCCCCTGGTGCTGGTACACGACTACCAGCTGTACCTCGTACCCAAGCTCGTCCGCGAACTGGTGCCCGGCGCGATCATCCAGCACTTTGTCCACATTCCATGGCCGACGCCGCAGTACTGGAAGGTGCTGCCGCGAGAGATGCGCGACGCCATCCTGCACGGCCTGCTTGGCTGCGACATCGTCGGCTTCCAGTCGAGCGGCGACGTGCGGAACTTCCTGATGACATGCGAGATGAACAGCGGCCTGGCGGTCGATGACCGCGAGCGGGCAGTGCTTGTCGACGGTCGGGTGGTCTACGTGCGCAACTATCCGATCTCAATCGACGTCGCGTCGACGACGCGGCTCTCGTTCTCGCATGGCGTGATGGTGGAGGAACGCAAGCTGCGGGACTGGCGGCCCGACCACCTGATCGTGCGGATCGACCGGACGGACCCGTCGAAGAACATAGTGCGTGGCTTCCTGTCTTACGAGAAGCTCCTGGCGCACCATCCGGAGCTGAAAGGAAAAGTCCAGTTCTGGGCCTTCCTCCAGCCCTCGAGACAGGATGTCGCCGCGTACCGGAACTATGTCCGGCGAGTGCGCCAGGTGGTTCAGCGCATCAACCGTCAGTACGGGAGCCTGGGATGGCTGCCGGTGCGGCTCGAGTTCGGTGAGAGCGTGCGCAAGGCGATGGCGGCTCTGCGCAACTTCGACGTCCTGGTGGTGAACCCCGTTTACGATGGGCTGAACCTGATCAGCAAAGAAGGCGCGCTGGTCAATCGTGCCGATGGCGTGATCGTGCTGTCCGAGAACGCAGGCGCCCATGAAGAGCTCAACCCGCACGTCCTCTCCATCAACCCGTTCGACATCATGGCGACGGCCGACGCAATGCATTACGCGATCGTGATGAGCGCGGAAGAGAAGAAGAAGCGCAACCAGGCCGCAAGAGATGTAGTCCGCACGAACGACATCACACGTTGGATCACACGCCAGGTGCAGGACATCAGGGACCTTGCGGCGACGCCCGGCCTGCGCGCTGGTTAGCCCGGCTCGTGGCGCGACGCCGCGCGTCGCGCCACGACTACGTGCGCTCGCTAGTAGGGCCGAGGCCCACCGATGCCGCGCGAGCTGCGACGCGAAACCGTCACGTTGCGGAAGAACATGATGACGATCAATCGCGCCAGCACCCACGCGATGAGCGCGTACACGATGATCGCGATGACGACCGACGTCTCCAGTACGGCGCCTGACGAGCTCCCTACCGTCGGAAGCAGGTAGCGAAACGGCGCCATGAAGAAATCGGTCACGCCATAGATGAAATTCGCAAAGCCTGCCTGCGGGTTCGCCCCGAGAAGCTTGAGTATCAACCGGATCGCGAGCAGGCCCTCGATGATGCCGAAGACGAGGTAGGTCACCTCGACCGCCCGCCGCCCGGGGCTGACGCTGCTGATCACCTCGGCGGAGTCGGCCGTGGCAGAGGCCGCGGGGTCGGAAGTGGTCACGTGTGACTCCGCCCGTGCGGTACCGGTGACATCGTCGCGAACGACTTCGGTTTCTCTACGCTCCATTTTTGGTGCCCCCTTTCGGTGCAGAGTTCGAACGAAGCTGGTAATAGAGAACGCAGGGGGGACCGCCGCCACCCGAAGTTCGGATGACGGCGGCGAGGGGTAGCAGCCAGGGACCTAGGCTTTCGGGTACCAGAGCGGCAGCGTGGAGAGCGCCTCGTCGTGGTCGATGTCCGAGTGGTACGACATCGATGAATCGATCTGGTACTGCCAGGCGGCCATGTTGCCGCCGCATCCTGTCTGGTTCGGCGCGTAGCCAGGGGCGCTGGCCTTACCGAAGTTTCCGAGCAGTGAGGGCTGAAAGGACCACAGGTAGGACCCGCTCGCCACCGCGGGCTGGGCGCTGACGGCCGCGCACCAGGCCGATGCGAACTCGCTTCCGGCGGTCCCGTTGCCGTAGTAGGTGGGGGCATAACCGGCGGCGGCCACACCGTCATACCAACCTTGAACGAAGCCGCTGTCGACGCCGACTGCGCCCGGGCACGCGTCGCCGGGCGGCTCGATGTCGATCGCCAGGACTCTTCCGTGCGGGATGCCCAGGCTGGCGGCAGCCGCGGTTGCCTCGGCTGCATAGCGGCTGCCTGTTTCGTAGCCGACCACGTTCGAGCAGTTGTAGGCGTTGTAGATCGGCAGGATCCCGATGTGGTGGTGGGCGGCGGCCGAGATCTCAGCCGCGCTGATGCCCGCGCAGACTGTGTCGGTCAGGTACCGACCCCAGAAGTCGGGGGCTCCGACAGAGCCCGAGACCTGGGGGAGAAGGCCGTCCGCGCCAGTTGGGCTGCTCGTGAAAGCCTTGCAGGAGTCCACTCCCCAGAGGATGCGGGTCGGCTGCATGGCGGCCGAGCGCGCCTGGATGTCGACCAGCGACTTCGGGCCCTGGACCTTGCGGAACAGCTGACCGAGGGTGGAACCGGCGTTGAGCGGCGGCAGGACGCCGATGACCGCCTCGAACGACGGCGTGTCCCCCGAGGTGAGCGTGACGTCGGCGCTGCAGGTGGTTCCGTTCTTGCACGCCGGGCCGATGAGCTTGCCCTCCTGGTCGTAGATGCCCAGGCTCCACGGAGTGTTCGTCAGGTCGGCGTTAGCCGTGGCCGTGAGGTGCACGGTTCCACCCTGCCGCGGGTAGGTCGTGCTGCCCGAGAGCGAGGCCCCGAGCCAGGTCACGGCAATTGCCTGGGACAGGGCTTCGGGCTGGCCCGGCACCCAGCCGACGATCTCATGCACGCCGCCACCCGATTGGGTCAGCGACGTGCTGCAAGACGTGCCGCGACTGCAGTAGGTGAGCTGCTGCTTGGTGGCGTTGTCGAAGATCACGATCACCCGCCCGGCCTTGCCGACGTCGAACGTCGAGGTCGCGGTGAAAGTCACCGGCTTTCCAGGTGAGACGAGGGTGTGGTTGGCCGCGAGTGAGATCCCGAGCCAGGTCAGGCTGACCTGGTTTGACGCGGGCGCCGAACCCTCGGCGGGCATCGGGGCGCCAGGCGGCGTGATGAACGCGGCAAATGTGTGGAGACCCGACGTTGCTGCGTAAGCGACGCTGCACTGGTTCGACTGCGAGCAGGTTCCGACCAGCGTGCGCGTCGTCTGGTCGAAGATCTGGATCACGGTGTTGGTGCCGGTGACGCTGGCGGTGGCGGTGGCGGTCAAGATCGCTTTCTGCCCGGCCTGCACGAACGCCTCGCTGGCGGAGAGGTCGAGTCGCTTGACCGATCGGACCGGGCGCAACGATGACTCGGGGACGCTTGGTGTGACTGCCGGCGCCCCGACCGATTCGCCACGCGTCGCGGTCGATGCCGGCGTGGGGACAGCAAGCACGATGTCGGTGCACGAGGCAGGGCTGAGTTTCTGGCCTGGGTTGTCGCCGGTCGATGCACACGGAGACTGACCATCGGGAGTCGAGGCAACGCCGGGCACCACTTTGTTCGCCGTGTCCGAGCTGCTGCATGACGCCCCTGGGCCGGACGCCGGGCACTGCTCCCCGCCCTCGGGCACGCTGACATGAGTCTCGTCGGTCGTCGGCGCCGACGTGCATCCGTGCGTGGCCGACGTCGTCGCGTCGACGCCCGCGCCGCAGATGGCGCCCTGGCCGATCGACTGTATGGCTCCAGCCACAAAGGTTGACGAGGGCGCCGCTGCCAGGGCGACAAAGCTCAGCTGATTGGCGACCACGAGAAATGCCACCGCCAGATGCGTTTTTCGCCGAGACCTGAAATCCAGTACGAGCTGTCGAAGTAAAAGCAAAAGACCCCTCCTCGAGACGCGCGCCCAGCCAGGCGGCGTGAGTAACCTCGAGGAAGGTACCGGCGGGCCGGCGACGGCCCCGCCGCGATCAGGTTAATTAGGCTCAACTGTTGTCAATTCGGCTCAAACGCAAGTCAACAGCGCCCATTTGAGGGCGTTCGCTCACGCAACCTGCGCGTTTCGCCCTCCCTGGGGTCAAGGTCTACTTCAGGCGTAGTAGGAATCGACCCGAGGTCAGGCCGTTGCGCCGAACCTCTGGCGCCTGTTCTCGTACCAGCGGCGCACGAACTCGGCGGTGAATGTGGCCTCCTGTCCCGGTCGCATCGGCCGCACAAGCTCCTCGGCAAACTCCCGGCTTATGACCTGGATCAGCGCCTCGTCAGGAGCAGCGGGCGCGCCTTGCCGATGGGCCTTGCCCAGCACCTCCATGAACATCGTATGAACCAGCTCCTGCGCGCCGTTCGCCTCTTCCAGGTGACCGTGCTCTGATTCGAAGGGCCGCGGCTGACGTCCCGCAACATTCACCGTGCCGAGCCATCCACCGAAGGAAAGGTGGTGTATCACGTAGGACAGCTCTCGCGAGGCGGACGCCGGCCGGTTGTGGCCGGTCTGTTCGACGAGGAAGTCCAGCGCCCAGTGCTCGAACTCCGCCACTGAGGCGGGCCCGACCGCGCGAGGCAATTGATCGGCGATGCCGAGGCGATGCAGGTCGTGGTCGATCCGCTCCAGCAGCTTCACAATCCCAGCGGTTCGCCCAGCCGGCGGCCCAGACATGGAATGGGCGTGGTCCGCGAGCGCTTCGACGATCCTGAAGATCGGCGACCAGTCTGGGAAGACGGAAGGCAGCCAGAGCAACGCCTGAGCAAGCTCTCCCGGCCTGGAAAGGCGGTAAAGGAGCCGGTTCGCGTCCGGCTGGACCTGCACGATCCCGGCCATGGTCAACATCTCGAGCGCCTGGGCCACGCTGCCCTTGCCGTACGCGGCGTCCTCCGCCAGCGTCGAGGCCGCCTGCGGACGCTCCGGGTCAGCCAGCATCAGCTTCAGCACCTCGGCTCTCGCTGAGACGCCGACCAGGGCGCGGAGACGCAGCTGAACCAAAGATGGGCGGCGCAGGTCGGGAGATCCGATTCGCTCTGGATGGAACAGCGTCAGGGGGTCTCCCTGTCCCGGCCAGGGGGCCTTGGTGTGAGCTCGCACCGTCGCCGCATACCGCCCGAAGGCGGCGCGGGCGGTGGGGCTCGCCTGGTCGGCAAGGTTTCGCAGCCGGAAGGCGGACGCGAACCGCGCGTTGGTGATGCACCAGTCGATGGAGCCGGCGCGCAGCCGGTGGTCCGCGTCGCCCAGTTTCGCGGTGAAGATGATCAGCGGCTCGAGGTCGATCGCCTGCCAGTCGTGGCGTCTGGCGACGCCGTCGACCCCGAGCTCCGCCCACAGGCTCCAGGCCAGGTCGAGTGCAAGCCTGTCGACCTCCTGGCTCAGGCGTGTCACCGGATCGCAATCGTCCTTGTGATCATTTTTCCCCCAGCCCCGGACGGGCCGGAATAATGCGAAGCAGCCCGGGGCAGGGGGCTGCTTCTAAAGTGAGAACGCAGCTATGCGGACTGCTACTGAACCGCTGATCAATGGTTCACGCTGGCGGAACCGAGCACGTTCCCATACATCACGCCGAGGGCGAGGAGCCCGATGAGTGACAAAAGCACAAGGACGAACGTGCGCGCGCACGTGTCCAACAGGCCTGTGTCATTGAAGGTTTCAGATTCGGCCGGGCTCCACGCACGGTTGTACGCGCCGACCCTCACCGCGAGCCCGACAGTCACGAAGAGGATGGTCCATAGGGCTGCCATCTGATTGGAGAACGCGCCCTGCGCGCGAAGCGGCTACTCGAAAGCGGCCAAACATGCAAAAACGGCGCGGGCGCTGAGCGGGTCAGCAACCGCGCCAACAAGACAACGCACCGGCCAGGCAATGTACACATTTGTTGAGATGGAACCGCTCACCGGGCAGGTCCCCAATACTTGCGCTCGGAGCCGCGTTTTCTTGGCGTGGAAGTGCCGCTCCTCCTTCAATTTTCGATCGCGCTGTTCACCGGGATGGTGGCCGCGACGCTGGTTCCACCAGTCCGAAAATCGATCCCCAGACCAATCGAGACCCTGGCGTGGACGGCCCTGGTCATCGCGTGTGTCTTCGGCGTCATCAGCGTCACCAGTGCCGACGCGCGCGAGCTCACCTCGTCTGCCGCCTGGGGCATCGATCAGGTCATCTCGACCCTCATCGGGTTGCTCGGCGCGGGGTTCGTCGGCTGGCTGGCTGACAACAGGTTCACAGTCGCCACGGTCGCCGTCTTCGTGGTCGGTGTCGACGTGTTGGCCCTTGCCATGTTCCGCTCCTTTCGAGCGAGCCGGGGCTGGCAGCCACAGGTGCGCCTGGTGGAATGGATGGAGCTGCCTCGCCTCGCCGCCCCTGCTCCGCAACCGGTCGTGGTGCCTTACGCCCTCGACGAGCTGAATCGCAAATGGGCTGCCGCAGTTGCGGTCGCCGGCGCGGCTCTTCTCACCTGGTTGATCAACTTCGCGATCTGGTCCAAAGACGTGCTGCTCCCGCATCAGGCAGAGCGCGTGGCGCACGGCTCGCGGGCGCGACTGGAGACATTGCGGGACACGGCGTCGCAGCTCCAATTTGCCGCGCGGGCCTGGTATGCCGTCGCCGGCGCACCCGCTGTAAACGATCTCGCCACGAAAGCCACCGCAGCGGTCCGCACCGTCCGAGGCGGACGGGGCGCCGAGGCGCCGAGCCGCGTCGCCAACATCCGCGTCTTGTTGAGTGCGCAGTCGATCGGCTGGTACGGCCCGATGCGGCCGGCCCCGACGGTCCGGGAAGGGGAGGATGAGGATGCGTCAGGACAGATCGATCGTCTGGCCTCGTAGGCCCAACGGCATGAGGCGGCGTGCGAGCGCCGCCCGAGAGCTGACCAAAGGCGCGGTCTCCCGCCCCGCGGGGTGGATGCTGCGCCTGCTGGTCCTGGTGGCGGTGGCCGTCCCGAGCCTCATCGTGACATCACCTGGGTACGTGGCTTTTGCGGAAAAGCTGCCCGACCCCAAGCAGGTCACCTCGGCGCAGGCCGAAGACACGCTGATCTACGCCTCTGATGGCACGACGCTGCTGGCGGACCTTCACCCGCCCGGGTACCAGCATTACTACGAGCCGCTCTCCGAGATCGGGACTCTGCTCCCGGCGGCGGTGATCTCCATCGAGGACCGCAACTTCTACCAGGAGCCTGGCGTCGACCCGCAGGCCATCGTTCGGGCCACCGTGGTCGACTGGAGGGCTCAGTCGTCGGTCGAGGGCGCCTCCACCATCACTCAGCAGCTCGTCAAGCTCCGGCTGGTCGGGAACAAGCCCAGCCTCGACCGCAAGATTCGCGAAGCGCTTCTTTCTTTCGAGATAGAGCGTCGCTACACGAAGACAGAGATCCTCGAGATGTACATGAACAGCGTTTTCTTCGGTAATACGTCTTGGGGCACCAAGGCGGCGTCACAGATTTACTTCCACAAGAAGACCAAGGATCTGGATCTTGCGCAGGCATCGATGCTCGCGGGGATCATCAAAGGGCCGACGCTTTACAGCCCGATCCTCAACTGGACCTCGGCCAAGAACCGGCAGCGTGACGTTCTCCAGGCGATGCTGCGGGACGAGAAGATCACCGCTACGGAAGCGGCCCAGGCGTTCGCTGAGGACATCTCGCCGCCGTCGCACATGTTCCTGCCGGTGAACCAGATCGTGGCGCCGGACTTCGTCCGTTACACCACGGCCTTGCTGGCGAGCCAGTTCGGGCCCGAGAAGGCGTACAGCGGCGGGCTGCGCGTGGTGACCACCCTGAACGCCAGGCTCCAGGGCCTCGCACAGGACTCGGTCAGCGGCAACATCGCCAGGCTGGCGTACCGAAATGTGAGCCAGGGCGCGCTGGTCGCGCTCGACCCGACCTCGGGGGCCATCGTCTCGATGGTGGGCTCGGCCAACCCGAACGCCAACGGCGGTCAGTACAACCTGGCCGTGTGGCCGCCTCGCAACCCGGGTTCGTCCATGAAGATCTTCACGTACACCGCGGCGATCGCGAGCGGCAAGTACAGCATGACGACGCCGATCGCCGACTCACCGTTCTCCTACAGCGAACCTGGGTGGACCCAGGCTTACAGGCCGATGAACTACGACAGCAAGTACCACGGCACCTGCCAGCTGCAGGCTTGCATGGGGAACTCTCTGAACATCCCCGCGGTGAAAGTGGAGCTGGGCGTGGGCGTGTCGAGCGTCGTCAACATGGCGAGGCTCATGGGCGCGCCGCCCTACCAGCAGCACGCCGGACCGGACGGCAACCCGGTCTTCACGACTGACGATGCGCTCAACACTTACGGGCCGTCGCTGACCCTCGGTGGATACGGCGAGACCCCGCTCCAGATGGCGACAGGCGCGTCGGTCCTCGCCACCCAGGGGATTCTTCGGCAGCCCTACGCCATCGAGTACGTCACGAAGTACGGCAACGTCGTCTTCTCGCACCAGAAAGACCCTGGAAAGCAGGTTCTCGATGCGCGCGTCGCTTTCATCATGGAGCAGATCATGTCCAACGACAACAACCGGGCAATGATCTTTGGCCGCAACTCGCTGCTCACGCTCCCGGGTCGCACTGTGGCGGTCAAGACCGGTACGTCCGACTCCTTTGCCGATGCGTGGACCGTCGGTTACACGCCGCACCTTGTGACGGTGGTCTGGGGAGGCAACCCCGACTGGCGGCAGAAGATGACGAAGAACTCGGACAGCTACTACATCGCAGCTCCGATGTGGCACCAGTACATGCAGAACGCGCTGGACACGCTGGGCATCGGCAACGAGTGGTACTCGGAGCCACCAGGCCTCGTTCACAAGGGCTCGGCGTACTACCTGCCAGGGACGAGGTAAGGGCCGAGCGTTGCGGGCTTTCGAAAGCCGCGTGAGCCGGCACTCGCCGGCTTCGCAAAGAAAGGAAAGCCGCGGGAGCCGGCACTCGCTTCTTTCCAGCTCTCTTTAGACCCCCGGACCCTGCCCCCACGCCATCTTCCCAGTCCCGAGTCACGCACTCGCGAGCCGTTGCGGCTACCTGGGCAACAGCATCGGGTTTGTTCCAGTCGGGAGTGCCTCGAGATTGATAGTGCTGCTGCTGCGCTTTCCACCGGAACTCCATGACAACGTGAATGTCCAGCAGCCCGCAGCGGGCACGTCAGTGATGCTCGGGCCGCCCGCAACAGTCACGGCGGGCTGAGACTGACCGAAGAGCCGACCTTCGACTAAGACTTCCCCTCCTGATGGGTGGTCCTTGACTTCCCACAGAACCTTGTTCTGGCTGCCATCCACCCGCGGACTGGCCCCGGCAACCAACTGGGTGGCGAACACGTACGCCACGGCCGTGCCGCTCGTACCGAGTGCCCACGGCACGGGCCATCGCGTTCCCTTGGCGTGGCTCCACCCTCCCTGAGCCCAGGCCGGTGGCTCGGCATCGGTAAGTACAGTGCCCGCGCAGCCGCCGGCGAACGTGTGCACGGCCGCCGTCGGTCCGGGCTGCACCTGGGCCGGTTGAGATGCCGTGCAGCCGCCCAGGACCAGCAGCAGTCCGATAAGTCGAATCACGAGTCGGGGCCCACGCTGCGTACTACACCGGCGGGCGGACTTGAGTTCCCGTCAGCTCCTGGCGGCCCGCCCCGCGACCATCAGCAATGCCCCCACCAGGATCAAGACCTGGATCGTCCACGCCACCGCGGTGGCCCGGTGTCCGCCGGGCGCCGAAGCCAGGACGATGGCGACAAGGAAGGCGGCTGCCACGCCGACCAGGGCGACAGCGCCAAAAAGGGGATGCCGTCTCACGCTGGACGGCCGCGAGTCTTACGCCGCCTGTGCGCGCCGGGCAGCAAGACTCCGGACGAAGCGAACCAGACGGCGGCGCAACGGTGTCCAGCTGCTTGCGCTTTCGCGAAGTTCTTGACGGCGTTCATACCGGGGAGCATTGGAGGCGGCGCAAAGGGTGCAGCCGCATCCATGCCCGGTGTCCGGAAGCCGGCGTCCGTGCTTATCGAAACGTGCTTGCATCTAACTGCTGTTGAAGGCCAGCCGTCAGTCGGCTGCGGCCACCAAGCCGGGCTGCCCGCCTTCATCCATCGCAGCCTCTGGGCCGTACGAGTGCTTCAGCATCACGCGCAGCCGCTCCTTGGCCACCGCCAGCCGAGACGCAACCGTGCGCTCGGGGATGCCCAAAGCCTGGGCGATCGCGCGGTTGGTGTAGCCGTGGTAGTGCCGGAGGACGATGGCCGCGGCTTGCTTCGGCGGCAGCTTCGCGAGCGCTGTGGCGAGGTCGCGGTGCTCGACCAGCTCCTGCGGGTCGGGCGCGAGGCCGGGCCGGCCGATGCGACGAATCACCTCACCCACCTCGCGGAGCCGCATCTTGCGCTGATATGAGACAGCCGCGTTGATCGCGATGCGGTGCACCCATGCTTCAGCGGGGGCAATCGGCTGCCAGGTAGCCCACTTTTTGTAAGCGCGCTCGAATGCGTCCTGGGCACAGTCCTCCGCCGCGGCTCGATCTCCGAGCATCGCGGTCAAAGTGCCGAGGATCTTTCCGTATGAAGCCAGGTAGAGACGTTCGAAATCGGCCTCGTTGCCGGCCTGGTACGTCGCCGCCGGATCGCGTACTTCGCCGGCTGCCGCCATGTCTGAGATGGGTTCGGCCATTCTGAGTTTGATTCCCCCCTTTCTGGAGCGCTGCCCGGATGGACCGCTTTCCTGGGTTAACCATCGCTCGGAGGGCCCTATCGGGTCGCCGTACGGTTGGGCGGATTTTGAGTAACTCACTTGCAGTAGAGGCTGGGTTCAAGTGGCTCTCTGGAGCGCGACGTTCTCACAGTGGAATGAACCCAGGGGCGTGGTCCACGTCTGACTATCCAGGCGAGGTGCTGGCTGCTCTTGCGAGCGGCCTTGCCGCGGACACGATCGAGAGCGGACGGAAGACGCTCGAGGTCGTGCGTGCACGCTCGCCGGAGCTTGTCATGCTCAGCGAGGAGACCGGGGAGGATCTCGTTGCGACATCAGCGGGTTTCATCGAGATCCTTCTTGCCTCCTTGCGCTCGGACGTCGAACAGCCGTGGGCTCATTACGAGGAGCGCGCGCGCTCTTTCGGGCGGCTGCGCGCTTTGCAGGGCGTGCCCCTGGAATCGGTCATCGACGTGCTTGCGGTGTATCGGCGGGCCACCATCGAGCTCATCTCCCTGCCGCTCAACGACAGTCCGCGCCGCGATGAGATCTTCGCCGTCGCCCAGAGCCGGCTTGAGAATGTCGCTGAGCGACTGACGACTTCGATCGCGCGCGGATATCTCGATTACCTCGACGCCGAGCATCGGGCTAGAGAGAGTGAGATGTACGGCCTGGCTGCCATCGGCACGGCCATCGGGCGATCACTGGACACAATGGAAACCGCCGATGTCGCGCTGGTGGAATCGCTCGCCGCACTGCGCCTGAGCGCGGGCGCTATCTGGATGCGAGAGCGATCAGCATTCAAGCTGATCAACACGGTCGGTCTCGAACCGGACGAGGTCGAGCTCTTCGCACAAGAGGTTGGACCGAGCGTGAAGGCATCCGCCTCGGCAGTCGGAAGATCGGAATCGCGCGTGGATCGCATTTCTGGTCGTGAGTGGAATGCGCTGCGCGCGCACCTTCGTGCTCGCGGAAGGACCGTCGGCATGATGACGTTGGGGACGATGATCGATCGGATCTTCAATGCTTCGGACATGCTTTTCATGGCTGCTGTCGCCGACCAGGTCGCCATCGCACTCGACCGAGCGCGCCAGTTCTCGAGCGAGGCGCGCACCGATCATCTGACCGGCCTGGCCAACCGCCGCGAGTTCGAGCGTGTGATGGAACGCGAGGTCGCCCTCAGCGAGCGGCATGATCGCCGGCTGTCGATGATGATGATCGACCTCGACAACTTGAAGCGCATCAACGACCGCCAGGGTCACCGCGCCGGCGACACAGCCCTGCGCCTTGTCGCACAGCAGCTTCAGCGCGTGGTGCGAGCGTCGGACGTCTGCGCGCGCGTCGGTGGCGACGAGTTCGCGGTCGCGATGCCTGAGACCACGATCGAGCGGGCCAGAGAGGTCGCCAACCGGCTGCGCGCCGCGATCAAACAGGCTGGCCTCAGCTCGAAATCACCGGAGCCTGTCGCGGTCAGCGTCGGTGTCGCCGCGTGGCGCCATGGACAGGACTGGCAGGCCGTCTACCAGGTGGCGGACGGCGACCTATACGAGGACAAGCGGCGCCGCAAGACGGACCGCCGGCCTGCTGAGAGTGAGACGGAACGACCGGCGATCAGGCTCCTCGGCCGCACAGGCGCCCGCAGGAGGGTGGCCGGGAGCTGACAGCGAATGTGGTATGGGAATTGGGCGGAATTGGTTGTATCCCGTCCTTGGGATCCGACCATTCTTGACCGACTGAGGCCCCTAACCCGCTGGAAGGAGCGGGCTACTCGACCAGGGCCAGCTCTCGTGCCTTGATGATCGCCTCGAGCTTGGAGTGGACGCCGAGCTTGCTGCCCAGGCTCCGGATGTGCGTGCGCACCGTCGTGTAGCTGATGCCGAGCTTCTTGGCGATCTCGCGGCTGGCAACTCCCTCCGCCATCAGGCGGAGCACCTCTTTCTCGCGAGGGGTGAGCCTCTCGAGCAGCGACTCCATCTCCTTACGCTTGTTGATGAGTGCGGAGATGGTGCGAGGAGTGAAGAGGGTACCGCCACCCGCAACGGTCCTGATCGCATCCACCACCTCCGCGGCGGCGCGCGACTTGTGTATGAAGGCGCTGGCTCCAACCTCGATGGCTGCAAAACGCGCGGCGTCGCTGTCCTCACGCGTGAGGAAGATCAGCTTGGTCTCCGGTCGCACCTGGCGAATGCCTGCTCCTGCATCGGCGCCGGTTCCATCGGTCAACCTGAAATCCACCAGTACGACGTCGGGGCGAAGCTCGGCGGCCCGGGATATCGCTTCGCTGACTGAGCCTGCCTGGCCGATCACGACCATGTCCTTCTGGTCGTTGATCAAGGCCGCAAGACCATCGGCGACCACCTGGTGGTCCTCCACGATCAAGACGCGGGCACGATTTTCTGACGTCAAGCGGTCTCTGGATTCTAACCGGCGCTGCCGGAAGTCGGGTACCCCCCAATACTGTTGCGGGGCGCCGCGTTGAAGAGGTAGAGGGAGCTCCGACTGGCTGCTTCAGTGGAGCTCCTCAAGCTGGGGTGGGTGGCGTGGTTTTCTCGCCACCCAACGCACATCGTCGCAACCTCAAGCAACTTGTATTGCGCGCCGCCAATACTCCGTCGTTTCACGGCGTTGTCTTAGTGCGATGGTTTCACGGAGGGAGCTGCACCGAACGGGTCGACGGGTGATCGTCAGGCCCTTCGTGGTGCTTGCCGCGCGGTGTCTTGGCCCGGGCCCCCTACGCCTTCAGATGGTCAAGCTGGCCCATGACCTGGGTGAGGGCCAGAACTTCTTTGAGGTCTTCTACGGCCGGCAGCGCCTCCAGTCCAGGCCCGCGCTCGAGGCGCCCCCGGCGCAAAGCACGCAGCGCGCCGCCTAGGCCCCTCTTCAGGGCCGGCTCCTGGTTCCTCCAAAAGACTTTCGCGCATGCCGTGAGTACTCCCGTTGTGGGAGGCGTTTCTAATACAGATGAACGACTTTGACCGGTTCCTGGAGTTCGAGCTGCGGCAGATGCTGGACCCTGTGGTCACCTCCGGGGCGCCGCGCCGGCGATCCCGGCGAAAGGCCGACGGGCATCCCTTGCTGACGGTGGTAAAGGCCCCGCTCGGCCGGGCTGTGGAGGCCGTGGTTGAGCCGGCGGTGGTCCCCGTCAGCGTGGTTCCTTAAGCAAGAACCCCTTCCTTCCTCTCGCGAGGGCGAGCCGCAAGCCCGGCCTCACTGCCGGCGCTACTCTTCATAGGGTGAGCACCGAGACCTCGGCTGTCGATTTCAAAACGACTCCGGCGGCACAGCGCACCTCAGCCGATGCCAGGGAGAGGCTGCTCGCCGATCCGGGCTTCGGGCAGCTCTTCACCGAGCACATGGTTCGCATACGCTGGGACCGCAAGCGCGGCTGGCACGAGGCCGAGCTCCGTCCCTACGGCCCGCTGCAGCTGGATCCCGGCGTCTCGGTTCTCCACTACGCGCAAGCGGTCTTCGAGGGCCTCAAGGCATTCCGCCAGCAGGATGGATCGATCGCCGTGTTCCGCCCCGACGCGCATGCCGCGCGGTTCCGCCGGTCGGCAAGGAGGCTCGCCCTGCCGGAGCTTCCCGAGCGGGTCTTCATCGAGGCCATCGAACGCCTGCTCAGCCTCGACGGCGAGTGGGTGCCTTCGTCCCCGGAGCACAGCCTGTACCTCCGACCGTTCATGTTCGCGAGCGAGGTGAGCCTCTCCGTCCATCCCTCGACCGAGGTCACATTTCTCTTGATCGGATCTCCCTCGGGCTCGTACTTCCCGAGCGGAGTCAAACCCGTCACCGTCTGGCTCTCCGAGGACTTCAGCCGGGCGGCGCCCGGCGGCACGGGAGAAGCGAAGACTGGAGGCAACTACGCGGGCGGCCTGCTGGCGCAGGCCCAGGCGGCAGAGCAGGGGTGCGACCAGGTGGTGTGGCTCGACTCAAAAGAGCACCGCTGGGTCGAGGAGATGGGCGGCATGAACCTCTGTTTTGTCTTTGGCGCCGGTCGGAACGTCCGGCTGCTGACCCCGGCGCTCACCGGAACTTTGCTTCCGGGGATCACGCGCGATGCCCTGCTCAAGCTGGCTGCGGACCGCGGCTACAAGGCTGAGGAGGGAAAGATCAGCACCGACGAGTGGCGCTCGGGCTGCGCGGACGGGTCTTTGACCGAGGTCTTCGCGTGCGGCACGGCGGCCGTGATCACGCCGGTGGGCGCCGTCAAGTCTGCGCATGCCTCCTGGACAGTCGGCGACGGCAAGCCGGGCGAGGTCACCATGCGCCTGCGCCAATCGCTGGTCGACATCCAGCGCGGTTCCGCCCCGGATCCTCACGGCTGGCTGCACCATGTCGCGCGTGTCGTCTGAAGCCGGGGCGTGGTTGGTTTCACCGGAGGTCGAGCCGTGGCTTTAAAGCTTGTCGTCATCGTGGGCGGTGGTGGAACAGGCGACGCGGCCGCGTTCGCGCTGCGCAAGCGCGGCTTCGATGGCGAGGTGACGATTCTCAGCGCCGACCACGACCGTCCGTACGACCGCCCCTACCTCTCCAAGGAGTTTCTGCGGGGCGAGATTGAGCTGCCCAAGGTTTTTCTTCACGACGAAGACGAATACAAAAAGCAGGGGATCGAACTTCGGCTGGCCACGCGCGTGACGGACGGTTCGCTGTCCGAAGGCAAGCTCGAGCTCGATGGCGGTGGCGTGGTTCGGTACGACACACTGGTCCTCGGTCTGGGGGGAACTCCCCGCCGCCTCCCTGACACGCCACGTGCCGACAACGTGCTGACCCTGCGCTCGCTTCGCGACAGCCAGGCCATTCGCCAGGCCCTTGACCGCACCAGGCGACTGCTGCTGATCGGTGCGGGCTTCATCGGCGCCGAGGTCGGCGCATCCGCCAGGTCGCTGGGCAAAGAGGTGCTGATGATCGAGTCCGCCCCGGTGCCGTTGTCGCGAGCGCTCGGCCACGAGGTGGGCGAGATCTACGCGACGATTCATCGGTCCAAAGGCGTCGACGTGCGGACCGGCACAACAGTTGAGAAATGGCACACTGACGCGAGCCGGGTGGTCGCGGTCACGCTCACGGATGGCCGGCGCGAGGAGGTTGACATGGTCCTCGAGGCAGTCGGCATCGAGCCCAATCTCGACCTGCCGAAGGCGCTCGGACTCCCGATCGAAGGGAACGGCGTTCGCGTCGATGAAGCGCTCCGCGCAGCGGATGGGGTGTACTGCGGCGGCGACGTCGCTCTGCATCCTCACCCAGTGCTGGGGCGCGCGATACGGGTCGAGCATTGGGAGGTGGCGAAGAATCACGGGCGCGGCATCGCGGCGAACATCGCCGGCGGCGACGCTCCATACACCAAGCTTCCGTACTTCTGGTCCGACCAGTACGACGTGAATCTC
>DASQAU010000266.1:0-5897 GCA_035635595.1 Candidatus Eiseniibacteriota bacterium | reverse complement strand
CTCCGGCTGGTGGGGCTGAACCCGAACTTCACCAACCGGTATCCGCACGAGTTCTCAGGCGGGCAGCGGCAGCGGATCGGGATCGCGCGGGCGCTGGCGGTCAACCCGTCGTTCATCGTGTGCGACGAGGCGGTCTCGGCGCTCGACGTCTCGATTCAGGCTCAGATCATCAACCTGCTGCAGGACCTGCAGAAAGAGTTCAACCTGACCTATCTGTTCATCGCCCACGACCTGGCGGTGGTCCGGCACCTGTCCGACCGGATCGCCGTGATGTACCTGGGCAAGGTGGTCGAGACGGCCGACCGGAACGATATCTACGACCACGGCCAGCACCCGTACACCAAGGCGCTGCTGAGCTCGATCCCGGTGCCGGATCCGGCGGTGGAGAGGGGGCGGGCGCCGATCAACCTGAAGGGTGAGATCCCGTCTCCGGTCAACCCGCCCTCGGGCTGCCGGTTCCACACGCGGTGCCCGATCGCGCGGGCGCCGGGGATCTGCTCCGAGCAGGAGCCGCCGCTCGAGCCGCACGGGCAGCCGGACCAGCTGGCGGCCTGCCATTTCGCCGGCGAGGTTTAGGGCGGACCTCAGGAAGGGCCCTCCCTTCCTCCTGGCCGGCCCTCCCCCGCCGGCGCTCCTCGCGTCAAGCTAGGGCGCAGAAGAATCGGTGTCAACCCAGCCCGTTAAGACGCTGGGGGCTTGACCTCGAGGACGCGGTAACCCTTCTTCGCCTTGAGCCGCCGGACCTCGTATCCCTCGGTGGCAAGCCAGGCCGCCAGCGAATCCGCCCCCAGATTGCGCTGGACGACCAGGTACGCCCGGCCGTCCGGCCGGAGGCGGCGCAGCCATGTCAGCAGCAGCTCGTGCAGCGCGGCCTTGCCGATCCGCACCGGCGGGTTCGAATAGATCGCCTCGAACCGCAGCTCATCTGGGATCTCGGCCGGCGGGTGCGCGTTGACGTTGGGGACGGCGGCGGTGGTCGCGTTCGTACGCGTCAGCTCCAGCGCCCGTTCGTTGATGTCGACCGCCCAGATCCGTGCCTCAGGCGCCTGCCGGGCGAGGGCGATCGCGATCGGACCGTAGCCGCTCCCGAGGTCCAGGATGTCGCCCCGGGAAGGGGGCGGAGGAGCCTCCTTCAGAAGGACGAGGGTGCCCAGGTCGACGCCCCTGGACCCGAACACGCCGCGATCCGCCTGGAGCTCAAGCGCGAGCTCACCCACATGGAGGTGAACCTTGCGGGGTTTGGACTCGACGACAGGCGTCGGATCGAAGTAATGGGCCCCCCGTGGGCTCGATAGAGGCCTCCGCTTTTTGGGTATACTCATCGTTTGTCGCCCAATCGGCTAATGCCGCATGGGATTTCAGCCGTCATTCGGAGAAGCGTTTGCCCACAATTCAGCAGCTGGTCCGCACTGGGCGCAGGGCGGCCAGAGCGAAGTCTAAGGCGCCGGCCCTCAAGGGCTCACCGCAGCGGCGGGGAGTCTGCGTGCGCGTCTACACCCAGACACCGAAGAAGCCGAACTCGGCCCTCCGGAAGGTCGCGCGCGTCCGGCTGACCACGGGCATCGAGGTGACTGCCTACATCCCCGGCATCGGACACAACCTCCAGGAGCACTCGGTGGTTCTCATCCGCGGCGGCCGCGTCAAGGACCTCCCAGGCGTCCGCTACCACATCATCCGCGGCACCCTGGACACGGCCGGCACGAAGAACCGGAAGAAGGCGCGCTCCAAGTACGGGGCGAAGCGCGAAAAGAGCAAGGCGGCGGCCTGATGCCTCGTCGCAGCCGTCCAGTCAAGCGTGTCATCGCGCCCGATCCCGTCTACCAGTCGGAAGCGATCGCCAAGTTCGTGAACGTGGTCATGAGCCGGGGCAAGCGCTCCACCGCGGAGAAGGTCGTCTATGACGCGCTCAGCCGCGCCAGCAAACAGGCCAAGAAGGAGCCTCTCGAAGTCTTCGACCTGGCCCTGCGCAACGCCACTCCGCTCCTAGAGGTCAAGCCTCGGCGGGTCGGCGGCGCCACTTACCAGGTCCCGGTCGAGATCAGGCCGGAGCGCCGTCTGGCGTTGGCGCGCCGCTGGATCGTCCGTTTCGCCCGGCAGCGGGGCGGGAAAAGCATGTCTGAGAAGCTGGCATTCGAGATCCTTGACGCCTCCCAGAACACGGGCGGGGCGGTCAAGCGCAAAGAAGAAACCCACCGGATGGCGGAAAGCAACAAGGCTTTCTCCCACTTCCGGTACTAGTTAGAGAGATGAGCGTGGCACTGAAGATGCAGGAACGTCCGGTCGCGATCGACAAGGTCCGAAACATCGGGATCATGGCGCATATCGACGCGGGCAAGACGACGACCACCGAGCGGATCCTCTTCTACGCGGGCCGCATCCACAAGATGGGTGAGGTCCACGAAGGGGCTTCCACCATGGACTGGATGGTCCAGGAGAAGGAGCGGGGGATCACGATCACGTCGGCGGCCACCACAGCGATGTGGCGCGAGCACGCGATCAACATCATAGACACACCCGGGCACGTGGACTTCACCGTCGAGGTCGAGCGCAGCCTGCGTGTGCTGGACGGCGCGGTCGCCGTTTTCGACGCTGTAGCCGGTGTGGAGCCACAGTCTGAGACTGTCTGGCGCCAGGCCGACCGCTACGGCGTGCCCCGGATCGCATTCATCAACAAGATGGACCGCATCGGCGCGGACTTTTACGGGTCGCTCAACTCGATCCGGACGCGCCTTGGCGCCCGCGCGGTGCCGATCCAGCTGCCCATCGGGTCAGAGGACTCGTTCACGGGCTACGTGGACCTGGTCACGAAGCAGGCCATCGAATACACCGACGACCTGGGAACGACCAACACGGAGTCGCTGGACATCCCGGCCGGCATGGCCGACCTGATCAAGCAGCACCGCCACGACCTGATCGAGGCGGTGGCCGACTTCGATGACGCGATCATGCACCTGTACCTGGACGAGAAAGAGCCGAGCGAGGCTCAGATCAACGCCGCCCTCCGCAAGGGGACAGTGGCCGGCGTTCTCGTGCCTGTGCTCTGTGGCGCGGCGCTCCGCAACCGCGGCGTGCAGCCGATCCTCGACGCGGTGGTGGACTATCTGCCGTCGCCGGCCGACGTACCGGCCGTGGAAGGCGTCGACCCCAAGACGGGCGCGCTGCTCGTTCGCGAGCACGACGACAACGAGCCGTTCTCGGCTCTCGCCTTCAAGATCCAGATGGACCCGCAGGGGGTCGGCAAGCTGACCTTCTTCCGTGTCTACTCGGGCAAGTTGAGGGCGGGCTCAGGCGTGCTCAACGCATCCAACGGCCGCAAGGAGCGCATCGGAAGGATCCTGCGCATGCACGCGATCCGGCGCGAGGACGTGGACGAGGTTTTCACGGGCGACATCGCCGCCGCCGTCGGTCTCAAGTACACGACCACGGGCGACACGCTCGCGGCCGAGGATCACCCGATCCTGCTGGAGTCGATCACTTTCCCGGAGCCGGTGATCTCAGTCGCCATCGAGCCCAAGACGAAGGCCGACCAGGACAAGCTCGGCATCGGTCTACAGCGGCTGACCGAGGAGGACCCGACGTTCAAGGTCCATACGGACCAGGAGACGGGCCAGACCATCATCGCCGGCATGGGCGAGCTCCACCTGGAGATCATCATCGACCGCCTCATGCGCGAGTTCAAGGTGGACGCCAACCAGGGCAAGCCGCAGGTCGCTTACAAGGAAGCGATCAAGCGGCCGGCGCATGGTGTCGGGCGTTTTGTACGCCAGTCAGGCGGCAAGGGCCAGTTCGGCCATGCCGAGGTTGACGTTCGCCCCGGCGAGACAGGCACCGGTTTTGTGTTCGAGGACAAGATCACGCAGGGACGCATCCCCCGCGAGTTCATCCCGGCGGTCGAGAAGGGCGTTCGAGAGGCGCTGCAGACCGGTGTGGTCGCGGGCTACCCGGTGGTCGACATCATCGTCACCCTGGTCGACGGCTCGTACCACGCCGTGGACTCGAGCGAGATGGCGTTCCAGGTCGCGGGTTCGATGGCCGTCAAGGACGCCATGCACAAGGCTCAGCCTTACCTGCTCGAGCCGATCATGAAGGTCGACGTAGTCATGCCCGAGGAATACCTCGGCGACGTGATGGGCGACCTGTCGTCGCGCCGCGGGCACATCCTGGGCATGGAAGGCCGCGGCACCTCGCAGAACGTCAAGGCCAACGTGCCCCTGTCGGAGATGTTCGGTTACGCTACCGAACTTCGGTCGATGACCTCGGGGCGGGCGACCTATTCGATGGAGTTCAGTCACTACGCAGAAATGCCTGGAAACCTGGCGGAAGCTGTGGGCCGCCGTACCACGTCGCGAAGTTAGTTAGGAGGAAACAGTGGCGAAGAAGAAGTTCGAGCGGACCAAGCCGCACCTCAACGTCGGGACCATCGGTCACATCGACCATGGCAAGACGACGCTGACGGCTGCCATCACGAAGGTGCTTTCGGAGAAGGGCCTGGCGGAGTTCACGCCCTTCGACCGGATCGACAAGGCGCCTGAAGAGAAAGCCCGCGGCATCACGATATCGATCACCCACGTGGAGTACGAGACCGAGAAGCGGCACTACGCGCACGTGGACTGCCCGGGGCACCAGGATTACATAAAAAACATGATCACCGGCGCCGCCCAGATGGACGGCGCGATCCTTGTCGTGGCCGCCAACGACGGCGCCATGCCGCAGACCCGCGAGCACATCATCCTGGCGCGCCAGGTCAACGTGCCCTTCCTCGTCGTCGCGCTGAACAAGTGCGACATGGTCGACGACAAGGAGTTCATCGAGCTGGTCGAGCTCGACCTGCGCGAGCTCCTGAGCCGGTACGAGTACCCCGGTGACGACATCCCCATCGTGCGCATCTCAGCGCTCAAGGCCCTCGAAGGCGACCCCGAGTGGTCGCCCAAGATCATGGAGCTGATGAACGCCGTCGACACCTACATCCCCGAGCCGGAGCGCCCGGTCGACAAGCCGTTCCTGATGCCAATCGAGGACGTGTTCACCATTGAAGGCCGCGGCACGGTGACCACCGGCCGGGTCGAGCGCGGCCGCCTGAAGCGGAACGAGGAAATCGAGATCGTCGGGATCCACCCCAACAGCACCAAGACGGTCGTCACCGGCATCGAGATGTTCCACAAGGACATGGACGAGTGCCAGGCGGGCGACAACATCGGTGCGCTGCTCCGTGGTGTCAAGCGCGAGGACGTCGTCCGCGGCCAGGTGCTGGCCAAGCCGGGCTCGATCAAGCCGCACACCCACTTCAAGGCTCAGGTCGTCATCCTGACCAAGGAAGAGGGTGGCCGCCACACACCGCTGTTGAGTGGCTACCGGCCGCAGTTCTATATGCGCACCACCGACGTCACCGGCGAGGTCAAGCTACCCGACGGTGTCGAGATGGTGATGCCCGGCGACAATGTCGAACTCGAGGTCACCCTCGGCGAGCCGATCGCCATCGAGCCAGGCCTCCGGTTCGCCATCCGCGAAGGCGGCAAGACCGTCGGCGCCGGCGTGGCGACCGAGGTCATCAAGTAGGCATATAGGTAAGGAAGAGGGAAGGGCAGCAGTTGGCGCAAAAAATTCGGATTCGGCTCAAGGCCTACGACCACAGGGTCTTGGATCAAGCGGCGGACAAGATCGTCGACACCGCCCGCCGTACGAACGCGCGCACTGCCGGCCCGATCCCCCTGCCGACTGAGATCTCCAAGCTGACCGTCATCCGTTCGCCATTCATCGACAAGGACTCACGCGAGCAGTTCGAGATGCGCACCCATAAGCGCATCGTCGACATCCTCGACCCCAACCCGCGCGTCGTCGACGCGCTGATGCGCCTCAGCCTTCCGGCCGGCGTGAGCATCGAGATCAAGAGTTGAAAG